>DGNI01000163.1:0-10146 GCA_002388885.1 Parvularculaceae bacterium UBA4496
GCCGACGGTCACAGTCCGGATGAGAGAAGGTTTGCGCGACCCAGACGCGGCGATCACGCCGCATGTCTGGTCAGCGGATGGTGACTGGAGGGAGGAATCCGTCTCGCATCGCCGCGAACGCGCGACACGCCGGCGCTGCGCCGGCCGCTTTCTCTTCTCATCCCCGATTCCTCTAACGCGCTGTTTTCAGCGCTGGAACGGGTGTGATGAGTAAGGGTGCTGTCTTCAGTATTGCGGTTACTGCACTAATCGCCAGCAACGCATTCGCGCAATCCGCGCCTGTCGATGAGATCATCGTCATAGCGGACCCATTGGAGCTGATAGAGCTTGAAGAAAGCCGCGCAGTCATGGGGATCAACCTCTCATACGCCGCGGCGCCGCGATCGGTTAACGTCATCAGCGACGCGACCATCGAGCGTTTTAGCATCGAGACCGTCGACGATCTCGCTGCGTTCGCACCCGGAACGTTTACAGGGAGTTTTTTCGGCGTGCCGGGCGCGGTTTCCCTGCGCGGCAACCGCGCGGATACATACTTTCGCGGTTTCAAACGGGTCGAAAACCCCGGCACTTTCCCGACGCCGCTGGGCGCGAGCGAGCGGATCGAAATCGTCAAGGGGCCGACACCGGCGATTTACGGCGCCGGCCGTGTCGGCGGGCTTTTGAACATAACCCCACTCACCGCGCGCACCGCCAAGGAAGTCAGTCGTGACGGTCACTTGCTCGCGCTCAGTGGAACGCTCGGCTCCTACGACAAACGAATCATTCGCGGCGATGGCGGCGTCGCATTCGATCTCGGCGGTTATGGCGCCGGTCTTTACGCCCATGCCGAGTACGAGAATTCCGGTAGTTTCTACCGCGGCGTCGAGCCGGAGCGCACGCTTGTGCAAACCGCTTTCACACTTGCGGACGACAATTTCGAGCTGGAATTCGGCGGCGCTTATTTTTCATCCAACGGCTATAAGCAAACGCCAGGCTGGAACCGCGTCACTCAAGACCTTATCGACAACGGCGTTTACATCACCGGGCGAGACACTGACCTCGCCGACATTAATGGCGACGGAAAGCTGACGCCGGATGAAGTGGACGCCGCCGTTGGGTCGTTTTTCGGCACGTCGAACATTCGCCAGTTCGTCGATTTTGGCGTTTTTCCGGGGCCGGCATTCGAGCTCGATACAGGCGTCGGCGCCGGAACCTTGAGCCCACGAACCGTTTTCATTTCAGACCGCGACATCGCGGTCGCAGAAACCTTCACGGCCTATGCCGATCTTGCCCGGAATGTTGCCGGCGGCGAGCTGCGCCTGCAGGCGTTTTTCGACTCAATGGATAGCGCGCTCTATCAGAGTTACGGTTTTGCGGCAGAATATATTTCCGATGTTTACGAGCTACGCGGCAGTTATGTTTTCGATCTAAACTTCGGGCCACTCGCCATCGACTCAATCGTCGGCGCGTCGTGGCGTTCCTATGACAACACGACCCGCCAGACATTTTTATCGGGTTACCTTGTCCTCGACCGGCGCGACCTGACGGTTGGCCCCACTGGAAACGATATCTTTGATGATCCGTTTTCAGCAGAAGCGAACGGGATCGGCTGGGACACAAATCTCGATTCCCGCTGGACGGATTTGGCGTTTTTCACCGTCAACGACATTGCGCTGGCGGATCGCCTTCATATTCTTGCCAGCCTGCGGCTTGACCGTTTCAAGGCGTCTTCGATCAATACAGGCGCGACCATCTTCGATCCGAGCCTCGGATTCACGCGCTTTGAAGACAGTGACTTCACGCCAAGCTATGAATTTTCCCTGCGTTTTGACGCGCTGGGCTGGCTCTCGTTTTACGCAACCTATGCAGAAAATAATGCGCTTGAAACCAATGACGGCGGCGGTGTCGAGGTCGATCGCATCGCGCAGGCAAATTTCGTTGCCGATTCAGACCTGGTTGAGGCGGGTATCAAAATCAAGCGCAACGACCTTGTCGGCTCTGTCGCTTTTTATAAACAAAACCGCAGCCGTCAGGACCCGTTCGGCAATCTCGACGAAGAAACCTCGAAGGGCGTCGAAGCGGAGCTGCGTTATCTGATCAACGACGCCTTCAGCCTCAACGGCGCCCTCACCTGGCAGGAGACCGAAATCAGCGCGCCGGGATCGTGCGGCTCAGGCAATGGCGAGTTCGTCGTCATCTCGCCGGCGCGCGCCGGCATTGCGCCCGTTGACGGCTATGGCGGTTTGTTCGCAGCGCTGAATGCTTCGTGCCTTGCGGAACTGCAAGCCGGTTACAAGCGCAATACGTCGCCCGAATGGCTCGCGTCCGGGTTTTTAACCTACACAGGCCCGCGTACTAATTTCGGCGCTTTCGGCGCATCGTTTGGTGCAGTTTATGTGGGCGAAACCGGCGGCAAGATAGACGGCGCCGTCACCCTGCCCCACTTTATGCTGGCGAAAGCCGCGTTATTTTACGAATTCCGCAATGTCTCGCTGATCGCCAATATCGATAATCTGTTCGACAAACGGCACTTCGTCCCTGTACAGAATGTCTATGAAGAGGTCGGCGCTCTGCCCGGCCGCGGGCGCGAATTCACCCTCACCCTCAAAGCCCGGTTCTAGGAGCCCACTGATGTTCATTTCTCCTAAGCCCGCGGGCCTCTTTATCATCCTGAGCCTGATCTTCTTTCACATTACCGCGGCGACATTCGCCTCCCTTGGCGTCGTCCTTCCTGCGATGATCGGCGAGTTGCAATGGAGTTGGACGCAAGCGGGTTTCGGGTTTACCGCGCTCGCGCTTTTTACGGGACTTTTCAGTCCCGTCGCGGCAACAAGTCTCAAGCGTCTTGGCCTGCGCGGCAACTACGCCTTGGGCGGCGTGATCATGGCGACCGGCTTTGCCCTGCTGTCGATGACGAAGGGGCTGATTCTCTACCTCACGGCTACATCGTTGCTAGGCGCAGGCTTCGCGCTGCTCGCCAATGTGCCGAGCGTGTTTGTGGTGTCGCAGACAGTCGTCAAACGGGCGAGAAATGCAGGCATAGGCGTTTACCTCGCCGCGGGCGGCTTCGGCGGCGTCGCGGGTCCGTTAATCGCAAACGCGATGCTGGAAAGCGGCGCCGACTGGCGTCTTTACTGGCAAGCCGCATTCGTTTCCATCGCAGCGCTTACAGTTCTTTTTCTGCTTTTCGCCGACAATCGTTTGATCAGCGACGCCGCCAACGAAACGGATGTGCAACCAGCCATCGCTCATGGCGCCTTGGCGCCGGCACGCAACTGGACCGTAGGCGAGGCTTTGCGTTCTCCCGCTTTTTACGTAATCGGGGGCGCTTTGATGGTTGCCTATTTTTGCGGCGTGTCCGTCTCCACCTGGACGTATACGCATTTGACGGGCCTTGGGCTTTCCGCCGGGTTTGCCAGCGCCATGTTGAGCCTCCACGCCGCATCGAATGCGCTGGCTCGCGCCGCCGGCGGGCTCGCCGTCAAAGTCGTCCGCGCCCGTTATCTGTTGCTCACGGGACTTGCCGCCGAGGCGATCGGCATGATCGCACTTTCCATGGCGTCCGACCCGGTGACCGCGATCGTTTTTGCGCTGTTTGAAGGCTACGCCTTCGGCATGATCCTGTTCGCGACGACCATCCTGCAGATCGAATATTTTGGCCTCAAAAATTCACCTGCGATTTTGGGCGCCATGAACCTGTTCGCAACCGTCGCCATGCTGGGCCCGACGCTCACCGGCGTCACCGGCGATCTCTTCGGATCGTTCTCGCCGATCTTTATCGCCTATGGCGTCATCGCTGGCGTCCTTGTTATCGCCGGACTATTTATCCACAATCCGAACCAACCAAAGGAAAAGAACACGTCAACGTAAAGAAAAAGGCGGCCCGAAGGCCGCCTTTTCCAAAAGCTTGGTGATGGCGACTAATTAGAAGTCGTAGCGAACGCCAAACTGAACAGCCCATACGGAAGGGTTCGTTCTGGTTTGAAACAGGTCCGGATCCTTAAAGTCGCGAAGTTCGTACGCTGCGCCTGGCAGGCTGCCTGGCACCAGGTCAATCACTTCAACGCCTTCAATAACATTGCTGGACTCGCGCCGACGGAAGACATTCATGTTGTCGTCAATCAGGTTGAGAGCATTTTCGACATCAACAAAGACCTGGAACCGGTCGCTGCCGAAGAAGCCCGGCAAGTCCTGAGAGATACGGATATCCATATCCTTGAACCACGGATCCTTGAATGCGTTCCGGGGTGCAAAGCCGCCTGCGTATTTACTGAGGCCGCTTGAGCTAAGGAATGCGAAGAAATCCGTGACATCCTGCGCCGACATTGCGGTTGTATCGATCAACGGATCCATCGGCCCGGTCGGCACGTAAAGCAGCCGCCGCGCTTCGTCGTCACTATCGCCGAGGAGTCCGTCACGATCCACATCCTCGTCAAAGACGAAGCTGTACCGCCGACCTGACTGTGCATTAAAGAAGATATTGAAACGCGTCGGGTAGTTCTCGATGAACTCCTGGCTAAAGCGCGCCGCTAGGGTGATATTGTGATTGTTCACATATTGCGACGGCGCCAATGTCGGCATGTTCGGCGTCACAAGCGCAACTTCCTCAAAGTTTGAAGAGGCCGTCGAGCTGTTTGACGGGTTGACTTCCTCGCTCTCAGTATAGGCGTAACCGAAAGTGAAGTTAAAGCTGCCCGGGCTGTTGCCAAGGTTGTATTCAAACTCCTTGGAAAGCGCGATAGACGCCGTTTGGGAGTATCCATCCTTACCACGAACATTCGTCAGCAGAATGTCTTCATCATCTCCGCCGGATTCGCACGGACCGGAACTGGTGAGATCGGACCCTGTGAAACCCTGACCGATGCCGAGGAAGACAGCATCACACATGGCGTTAAGCGGGTTAATGGCGTTCAGGATCGGACGACCATCCGGCGCAAATTCACCGGATGGCGTCAACGCGAGGTTGACGAAGTCAGGCGCATTCTGACGCTGGCTGCGAATGTAATCGACCTGGATGTTCCAGTCATCAAAGAACCCGCCGCCGCCAGAGAAGTTGGTAAAGTGGGAAAAACCAACGTTAAAGCGCAACAACGAAGGCAGCTCGAAGTTCGGATCGACCGCGTTCACCGTGCCCTGATTTTGCGTGGCCTGGTTGATCTGGGCCTGCGTAATACAATCCGGCAGTCCTGTGAATTGACCCCCGCTTGTAACTTGAAACAGTCCCATCACGCCAGCACACTCGGGTGAGGAGTCAGAGCCAGACCCTATAGCGCCGCCAAAGTTCTGGAAGTTGTTGGCGAACCATACTGTCGGATCGCCGCCCGAAAAGACGCCGATGCCGCCGCGGAACTGGGTCTCGCCGCCCCAGGTCTCGCCCGCATCCCAGTTAAAGCCGAAACGCGGCTGGAAGATGTTAAGGCCGTTGAACGCCTGAGTATTATCGAAACCATACTTTTGTTCGAATATCGGGTTTTCAATCGGCCGGTCAGGAGATGAATATAAATCCCAACGCAGACCGAAGGTCAAAACCAGATCATCAGTCGCCTGGAATTCGTCCTGGACGTAGCCAGTATAGATCGTGCGTCGGAATTCCGCCGCAGCGTCATTGATATCGCCGGTGAACGAACCGTTCCCTCTGATATCAGACGCCAGACCCGCTTCAAAGTCAGCAACGGAGTCAAACGTGATTGTCCCTGTGGCGTCCTGCACGAAAAGGTTGAAGACGTCGAACTGATCGACTTCAACGCCCGCTGTAATTGTATGACGCCCGGATACATAGTTCGCTGTCAGCTTGAGCTGATCGAGCTGTGTCTGCAGGTCGTTTGCGGATCGGCTGAAACCGGGGCCGCTAACAAGATCGCCGAAATTGCCGTTGTTTTCGATATTGTCGATAACAATACGGACGATCGGATCGGCGTCCTGCGCTTCGCCGCCGCCAACCGGACCTTGAATATCTTCTACATCCAGACGGGATACGCGAATTTCGGTTGAGAAATTATCGGTCCACTGTGAGAATAAACGTCCTGAATAGTTTTCGCTGTTGGTTCCCTCGTTCTCGAAGTTGTCGAGGAATGAGAAATCGTTGAACCCGAACCCGTCATCAGGGTCCTGACGCAATTCGCGCAATCGCCCATAACTCAGCTCCAGACGATGGTCATCATTAATCTGATAATCAAGGCGACCGAAAATCCGGCGGCTTTCGTCTGGCAGGTTACGGCCGAGGCCGATGGTATCGCGACCGTAAACACTCTGCAGCGTTTGCGCGATGGAGTCGGCTTGCGCCTGAGTGAGGAAGTCCAGCTCGTTGGCGAATCCGGCGCCGAGCGGACCGGTGTCTACGGTCACGCCGCCGTCTTTCACTTCTTCATATGATCCGAAGAACCAGAGTTTGTCTTTAACGATCGGACCCCCAAGCGAAGCGCCCCAGTTCCAGTCTTTGAAAGAGCCGGAATTGACGGTGCGGCCGTCAATTGTCTTGCCTGTCAAGCCAGAGCTGTTGAACACGCCGAACGCCGAACCGTGGAATTCGTTTTCACCGGATTTCGTAACGACGTTAATGTTACAGCCAGAAAACTGACCATACTGTACATCGAACGGCGCAAACTCGACCGACGTTTCACGAACGGCGTCAAACGGGATCGGAAGGTTGTTGCGGTTCGGGAAACCCGACGCATTCAGACCGAAGCCGTCGGTGTTGCGAACGCCGTCGATCGTGAAAGAGTTAAAGCGGTTGTTGCCGCCCAGACAGCTGATCGAGTCGCTGTTGTTTTCGTCAATGGTGACGCGCGGGTCGAGCCGGATAACATCGCGGATGTCGCGGTCGATGGATGGCAGCGATTCCAGCGTGTCGAGATCAAATGATGCACTTGGACCGATCGCAAGCTGAGAAACGTTGTTTCGCGTGGCGACGACGACAATCTGATCTGATGATGCCGATGAGCTCAGGTTGAATGTGACCGCCGTAGCCGAGCCCAGGTTCGCGCGAATATTTTCGAAACGCTGTGGCTGATATCCGCCAAGCGATGCAGAAACTGTGTATGGACCGCCAACTGGAAGGCCTCGTGCGGAGAAAGAACCGTCACCGCCAGTTGAGAGCGAACGTGCTGCGCCCGTTCTTGTGTCAATAACAGTAACCTGCGCGCCTGCCGCAGGCGACCCGTTTGGAAGTAATACGACACCCCGAATTTCAGAGGTCGTTTGCTGTGCGTGCGCCGGTGTCGGCACCATGACAGTCCCGAAAGCCGTCGTCAGCGCAATTGCCGCTACGCCAGCGGAAAGCGTTTTCGTAAGTTTCATTTGTGATATCCCCAAGCTGGAACTCTAGTCGCCGCAACATATGGAGCGGCCCATTAACGTAACTGGGCTTATTTAACTTGGATGACATTTGCGTGACAACGAGCAGGCTTTCTTTTGAAGGTTGTGCGACGCATCTACCCAGACGTTGTGGAAAACGTGAAAAATCGCTATTTGCATTTAAAAACAGTTACTTACTGTTTGCTACCCGGAAATCGATTCGAGGGGGCGCACTTTTTGCACTAAAATAGATGTGCAGTGTGGGCCCTGAGCCACACAATTAACCCCCTAAAGTTATGAAATTACATGCGTTCCGGGGCTTCGAGACCGAGGAGGGTTAGAGTCAGATCCAGCTGACCGCCGGCCAGGACAGCAAGCCTCAATCTAGAAGCGCGAATGTCAGGGTCATTTTCATCAACAATCCGGCAAGCAGCGTAGAATTTCGAAAAAGCCTGGGCGAGCTGGAATGCATGATCGCACAGTATGTGCGGCATGCGTTTCTCATACGACTCGCGTACGGCGTCTCCAAACGCAAGCATCATCAATGCGAGGTCCCGTTCTTCGGATTCCTTGATAATGACGACGCCAGGATTGCCGGCGCCTGCGTCACGCGCTTTCGCCAAGATCGATCTTACGCGGACGCTGGCGTAAAGTAGGTAAGGCCCCGTTTTACCTTCAAACGCCATGAAGCGATCGAGATCGAAAATGTAATCGCTTGTGCGCGGGTTGGATAAGTCCGCGAATTTCAACGCGGCAACCCCCACCTTTCGCGCAATCTCGGCGGTCTCGCTTTCATCATATCCCTCGGCGAACCCGCTCGCGGTCAATCGCTCGCGCGCTTTTTCAGTGACCATGTCAATGAAATCGCGCAGTTTTAGGGTACCGCCTGCGCGCGTTTTAAACGGCTTTCCATCCTTGCCATTCATGGTGCCGAACCAGAGGTGTTCGAGGCGCGTTTCTTCAAAGATACCTGCAATACCGACAGCACGGAACACTTGTTCAAAATGCAGCCGCTGGCGTGCGTCTACCACGTATAAAATCCGGTCGGGGTCGAGCTCGCGTATTCGATCAACTATCGTGGCGATATCGGTTGCATGATAGCCGATGGCGCCTTGCGAATTCAGAAAGATGATCGGCGGCATTTCCTTTTTGTCGCTGTCGCGCGCGACGCGAATGATTTGCGCGCCATCTGATTCCTCGATGACGCCTTTAGACGTAAGATCCTTCGTCAGTTCAGGGATTAACGGGTCGGCGTCCGCCTCGCCTTTCCAGAGGTCGAATTCGACGCCCAAATCGTCGTAATCTTCACGCATAGCCTTTATGGAAAGATCAACAAAATGCCGCCAAAGCGCGCGATAACCGGGCCTGCCAGCCTGCAGTTCCTTTGTCGCCCGACGCGCCTCATCCGCCCTGGCCGGGTCCTCTTTGCAGGCAGCCGATGCAATGGGATACATCTCTTCAAGGTCTGCAAGGCTGATCGGCGGCTTTGAAGAAAACGGGCCCTCGCCGCCTTCCTTAAAATATTCAAGTCCGGGCTGACGCAGCGCCAGCTCCGAAATGAGCTGGCCCATCTGTAATCCCCAATCGCCGAGATGGACGTCGCCCGTCACACGATCGCCGACGAAGCGGCATAGGCGCTTCAATGCCTCGCCTATAATCGCCGCACGCAAATGACCAACATGAAGCGGTTTCGCAACATTCGCTCCGCCATAATCAATTACGATTTTTTCCGGATCAGGACGCGCCCATCCGCCAAAGCGGTCGCCCTCGGTCAGTGATGTTGCTTTAGCTGAAAGAAACTCGTCGTTGAGCTTTAGGTTTATGAAACCTGGCCCGGCAACGGAAATTTCGGCAAACTGCGGCTCGTTTGCCAGTCTTGATTTAATCGCTTCTGCGATTTCGCGTGGATTTTTTTTTGCCTGTTTCGCAGCAGGCAGCGCGCCATTACACTGAAACTGCGCAAGATCCGGACGATCGGCTGGCTTCACTGCGCCAAGTTCAAACTCAAGCCCCTCGGCGGCGAAAGCATCGCCAACGAGTTTCGACAGCTCATCTTTAAGAGTCATTTTATGTTCGGAAATTTCAGGCTCTTGCCGGAGCGGTTATAAACCGCTTGTTCCGGCGTCACAGTAAAACCGACGATAACTTCGAAATTGGTGCCGGAAACATTTTGCCCGGCTCGCGGGATGGTGATCTTGTCTATTTTAACACGCTCAACTGCAACTGAACGATCGCCATCCCATTCAATCGGGAGCCCATACTCTTCTTTAGCGATCACTTCCCGATTCGTCCGTGTCACCGCAACAAAATACCCGAAGATTTTCTCATCCTCGGTGGCTTTGGGACCGCGGCCTAGTGCGAAGTCGATGGAAACCTCCATCTCGATCGGTTCATCTGCAAAGTAGCGGCAACCACTCCCGACATCGACAATTTCGCCTGTATAAGCGATGTCCTCGACCCTCTCTTCGCCATCAAATTCGATGAACCGGGCTGCATCCGACAGGGCTATGATGTTCGGGCATGGCGCCGGATTGGCCTCACGCGCGGCGCGGCGTTTCTCGCTTGTAGAACAGGCAGTTGCAGCTGCGGCGATTAGCGCGAGCGCGAGGAGTTTGTTCATGGACGCGAACCCTTATATTCAATCATGAAATCGCCTTAACGCCGCCTTGTAGCCGCCGCGCCGGCGCCCCTACATGGAAGGGCGGTTTCTCGTAGCGTCTCGCCGACCGCGGCGCAACGTCCGTATTGGACCCCGCGATTAGGCAATGAAGGAGAGCGGCAGGACATGAATGCGCCTCGCCACGGAAGCAGCCCTGACGGCATCCCGTTAACAGTGCGTCTTGCCTCTCCGCGCGGCTTTTGCGCCGGCGTCGA
>DGNI01000163.1:10178-16263 GCA_002388885.1 Parvularculaceae bacterium UBA4496
TCTATGTGCGCCACGAGATCGTCCATAACACTCATGTGGTGGCGCGGCTTGCAGCCATGGGCGCGATATTTGTAGAATCGCTCGATGAAGTCCCTGCTGATCGGCCGGTGGTTTTCTCAGCGCATGGCGCGCCAAAATCGGCCCATGACAAAGCTGCGGAGCGGAGCCTCGTCAAAATTGACGCCACTTGTCCGCTGGTCCTGAAAGTTCATGCGCAAACACGCCGTCACATTGCCGCCGGGCGTCGGGTTCTGCTGATCGGCCATGAAAACCNNCCCCGAGGTTATCGGCACTATGGGCCAGGCGCCTGCAGGAAGCGTTTCCCTGATTCAATCCGAAGCGGACGCGCGCGCATTTCTCAAAACAGACGCGCCCCTAGCCTATGTCACCCAAACCACGCTCTCGGTGGATGAGACACGCGGCATTATCGCCATCCTGAAAAACCGCTTCCCTGATATCACCGGCCCGGCCAGGGAAGATATTTGTTACGCCACATCTAACCGGCAGAATGCGGTGAAGGCGGCGGCGCCCGGCGTTGACCTGTTCGTCGTGATCGGATCCGCAACCTCTTCGAATTCGCTTCGTCTCGTAGAAACGGCGCTGAACGCCGGCGCGTCTAAAGCCGTGCTCACAGATGATGCAAGCTTATTCGACTGGGCCTTGTGCGGCACGATAAAAACTCTTGGCATAAGTGCCGGCGCGTCAGCGCCGGAAGAACTTGTGGAACAATTCTTGACCGAACTCGCGCGGCGGCGCCCGATCGTTATCGAATCGGTTGAAACAGCCAAGGAGAATATTGTTTTCAAATCACCGCTTCGGCTCGCGAGCTGAGCGTTTCCGGAGCAGGCTGTATCTATGATTGAAGTATTTACGGACGGCGCCTGTCTTGGCAATCCGGGCCCGGGCGGATGGGGCGTGCTAATTCTCGACGGCGAAGATGAGCGTGAGCTGAACGGCGGCGAGACAAACACCACAAATAACCGGATGGAGCTTCTGGCTGCAATCCGCGCACTTGAAGAAACGCCGGTGGATAGGCCGGTCATGTTGCACACCGACAGCCAGTACGTGAAAAACGGCATCACGCAGTGGATTCACAACTGGAAGCGCAACGGCTGGAAAAATTCCGCAAAGAAACCTGTAAAAAATCGCGATCTCTGGGAATCGTTAGACGCGCTTATCCAGGGACGTAAAATCGACTGGCGATGGGTCAAGGGTCACGCCGGTCATCCCGGCAACGAACGTGCGGACGCGCTGGCGAGCGCAGCGGCGCAGTCTGTTGTCTGACCGCGCCGCCAAGTAGATCATTATGGACTAGAGCTGACCGAGCATGTGTTCTGCGCTTGAAACGTCAAAAGCGCCCGGTTCTTCGACATTAAGATGCGTCACGACACCGTCTTCGATCACCGCTGAGAATCGCTGCGAACGCTCCCCCATGCCAAAACCCTTGCCATCCATGGTGAGTCCCAATGCACGCGCGAAATCGCCGTTGCCGTCAGCCATCATTTCGACCTTGTCGCCTGCGTTTTGGTCCTTGCCCCATGCGCCCATGACAAACGCGTCGTTGACCGACATGCAGACAATTTTATCAACGCCTTTTGACTGAAACTCTCCCGCTTTATCGACAAAACCAGGCAGATGCTTCGCCGAACATGTGGGCGTAAAAGCACCGGGTACGGAGAAAAGCGCAACCTTGCCGGATCCAAACAGTTCGCCGGTCTGCGCTGCCTGCGGGCCTTCGGCTGTCGCCAGCATAACTTTCACATCCGGTACTTTATCGCCGACTGAAATGCTCATTTCGGTATTCTCCTTTATCTTTGAATTCCGGGCGCTTTGTAAGGCCCCGGCGGCTCTCCGTCCAGCACTAGCCGGGACCGGCGCAGCGGCCTTGCATCGATGCCCGCTCAGTCCTACGCTGCATTTTCTATGGCAAAACCCGAACACGCGCAGCCTGAGGATTATCAGGACTTTCTCGAAGGACAAATCCTGATCGCAATGCCGAATATGGGCGATCCGCGATTCGACAGGTCGGTCATATTTATCTGCGCGCACGATGAAGATCACGCCATGGGGGTTATCGTCAACAAGCCCCTTGACGATGTCGATCTTTCCGAACTCCTTGAGCAGCTTGAAATCGCGCCGCAACTGGATGCAGACGATACGCCTGTGTTCTTTGGCGGACCGGTGCAAACTGAGCGCGGACTCGTTTTACACACGCTGGATTATCGGCTCGACGCCACGCTAGCGCTCAGCGAAGAGTATGGCCTAACCGCCAGCCGCGACATCTTGATCNNGATCGATATTGCAGGCGAAACGCCGAAACGGCCCGCGCCGCGTCGCTTTCTGCTCGCGGTCGGTCACGCCGGATGGGGGCCGGGACAGCTTGAACAGGAAATCGCCATGAATGCCTGGGCACATTGCGAGCCGGATGAGGAAATCATTTTCAATGGCGCGCACGAAGCTGTCTGGAAACGCGCGCTTTCAAAGCTTGGCGTTACGAGCGCCATGCTATCGCGCGAGTGGGCGTCCGCCCGCGACGATAATCAACCATTAAATTAGTATATTAGCGCAGGTCTTCAGCGCCGCCCCAGAATCGCCAGCGGCGATGCTTGCGCGCCAGCTCTCCTTCACCGCCGCCGCTGAAGTCCACTTCGATCTTCTGTTCGAGCGGTTTTTCCGGCTCGGAGGGCTGGGCTGTCTCCAGATCGGTATCGGCTTCCGCCTGCGAAGAGGCGACAGGTTCAGAGACATCTGCGCTGCGTGTGGCCGCCAGTGATTTCAGTTTGCTCGCTACGGAAAAATCTTCGGGCGATTTGGTTTCCGCCAGTTCACTCGTTTCTCTTTTAGGTTCGCCCGTTTCAGGCGGCTCCGCCGAAACCGGCTTGCCGAACTGATATCCTTGCCCATAGGCGCAGCCGATTTGTTTCGCTTTTTGCGCCGCGCTTTTTGACTCAACGCCTTCAAGAATAACCTTTAGCCCGAGATCTTTCCCAAGCGAGACAAGCGAGGAAACAATTTTCGCGCCGTCGCCGCCGGATTCAAGATCGCCAGTAAACGACTTGTCGATCTTCAGATAATCAAAGTCATATTTTCTCAAGTTCGAAAGACACGTAAAGCCGGCGCCGAAATCATCGAAGGCAAGCGCCACGCCGGAGTCCTTCAGTTTCTTGAACACACTTCCTGCAAGTTTCACATCGGTTACGGCGTCAGCTTCCGTTAACTCAAGCACAAGCGCCTTTTTCGGCAGATCGTATTTGGAAACGGCATCGCGCACTGCTTCCAGGAAACCGTCTTCGCGAATCTGCCCCCATGAAACATTCATGGCGACGAAAAGATCCTTGCGCTTTTCTTTCTTGAGCGCACCAGCGAGAAACGCCGCCGCCTGGTCGAGCATGGTCTTCGCGAGAACACCGCCCTGCCCGGCGCGTTCTGCGGCGCGTACAAATTGTTCCGGACCTTCATCGGCGCCGTTTTCCTGATCGCGCCAGCGGGCAAGCGCCTCGTAACCAGCGATTTTTTCATTATCGAGCGTCACGATCGGCTGGAACGCAGCAACGATGTCGCCCTTTTCGAGCGCCGCCGCCAGTTTCGCCGTCATGTGCGCCGAAACAGAAGGAATGATCGCCGCCTCGGTCGCAGAGCGCAGGCTCGCCTCGTTAACGCCATTGGCGTTCAATGTGGCGCCCGGCGCGTTTTCGATAAAGGCGACAAGCCGCTCTATTTCTCCGGACTCCTCGTTTGCAGCCCGTGCGCCGCGCATACGCACGACACGTCCGTCAAAAAGTTTCAGATTGACGTCGAAGGGACCATCCACCGCCGAAAGGACTTCAGCATCGAAACGCAGTGCATCGTCCGCATGGATGAAATTCTTGAGCGCTTCGGGCGTAAAGGGCGCGTTTGAATCCGCGCCTAATAACGATGGCAGAGACTCTGTCTGATCGATCGCATGCGGACTCCAGTCCCAGATGCCGACGCCGGAATAGTCCAACACCCGTGCAATCTGGCTGTTTAGCACAATTTCGGAACGCTCATCGGAAGTCCGATAATTGCGATGATGAGACTGACCGTCATGGTTTGATTGAAAACCGAAGCTTTCGGCTGGCGCGACGCCCGCGAATTGCTGCGCGCCGCCTTCGGTCAGCGCCACGATACTGGCGGAAAGAATGCCGAGCGTGAAAAGCCCATGCGATGCGAAGGCTAGCGTTGCCGATTCTCCCGCGCTCAGAAACCCGATGATGGGCGCCGCCGCCGCAAGCGCAACGCCTGGCAGTACAAGCCGCGCCGTTACGTCGCCGCGCAACGCCTGCACTGCTGAAAGNNCCCGCCGACTCCAATGAGCGCCATGCGCATGAGCGGCGCGAGATCAATCCGGTCAAAGAAGTTGATAACGCCCATACCGCCAAGCACGAGCGCCGCCGTAAACATGATGCCGCCAAGAAGCGCGTTATAACGAGCGGCGCCAATCGTCGCCGACAGGAAAACGATGGCGCCAGCTGCAAACAGCGCCTGTATCATCACCACGCCGTCAGCAGGCAGAACGGAAAAAAATCCCAGCCAGGAAAATTCAAGCGCCGCCGCGCCCGTGACCATGAGCAAAGCGCAGACCGCCAACCCGCTTCTACGGATCGCCGCGTAACCGGCCAGAAAGGCCATGGCGACAATAAATGCGCCGGCAATCGCGCCGCGCATCAGCTCAGCTTGCGCGAGCCCGGTAAATCCATCTGACAATCCGAAAACACTAATAGCGATCATTTGCCCCGACACCCCTGGTTTAACCCCTCTCACCGCCATGCCGGCGGCTGACCTGAACGGCTCCCCACACGGGAACGACCCTGCAAATCGCACGCCCATTCCCGTTAGCGCTAACCTCAATCAGCGCTACACCCTCCGGTGTATCATCACGCGTGTGTGACTTTATCGCAAGGGGCGGAGCTCCTTGCGGAACAACTTTTTCGCACGGTTCAGCGCAAATTTGGGGAAAGTGCTGAATCGCCGGTCTTCACGTCGTTATCCTGCGCAATCCGGCTGTAAATCAAGTGATCCCGCCAGGCGCCGTTGATCTTCAGATAATCGCGTGCAACCCCCTCTTTTCTGAAACCACACCGCTCAAGGAGGTTTTGCGACGCAGCATTTTCGGGCTGGCACGCCGCGACTATGCGATGCAGATTGATGGTGTCAAAGGCATGATCGATAACGGCTTTCACTGCCGCCGACCCGTATCCCTGACGGGCGAAAGGCGCACCGATCCAGTACCCAAGAATGCCTGAGCGTGACGCGCCGTAGCGAATATTGGTCAGCGTCACGCCTCCAACCATCACCCGGTCATCACGCCTGAAAATTAAAAGCGAGAGGCCGCCGCCCCGGCGCGCGTCCTGAGCGGCCGACGAAAGCCGCCGCTTGAAGGCGGAAATGGAAAGATGCTGCGGCGCCCAGTCTTCTTCCCAAGCAATAAGATGTTCGCGGCTTTCTTCCCTTAGTTTGGACCATTGCGCATGATCAGTAAGCTTGCCCGTGCGCAAGAATATGGGATCGCGCACCAAAACCGGATCGAAAGCCGGATGGCTGGGAGACTTGGTCAAAAACATGGGTACGCTTTATAGCGCAATTTTTGGGAACTGCGACGCCTTCTAGCTGAACAATGCCAGCACCGCGCCCGCGTTACCCGGGCCCACCATGGAAACGGCGCAAGGGCCCTGAAGCGCGCGCCCAGCGCATCGTTTTAGATCTTCCGGCGTGATCGCTTCAATTCGCTCGAGAATTTCTTCCGGCGTCATCAGGGCGCCGTAAACAAAAAGTTGTCCCGCCGCCGCGTCAATCCGGCTTGCCGGACTTTCCAGCCCCATCATCAAGGATGAGCGTAAAAGCGCCTTGGCGCGGCCGATCTCTTGATCATCCAGCTTGCGCGCTGAATCTTCCATTTCACTACGTATGATTTCCGCGGCTTCAACGATCTGGTCTTCGTCTGCATTCACATAGGCGCCGAAAAGACCAGACTGCTCGAACCCGTCGGCAAAGGCGTAGACGGAATAGGCAAGACCTTTTTCCTCACGGACTTTCTGAAATAGCCGCGAGGACATGCCGCCGCCCA
>DGNI01000163.1:16293-17867 GCA_002388885.1 Parvularculaceae bacterium UBA4496
GCCAGCGCAAGATGCGTTTGTTCGATGTCGCGCGCATCGTGACGCACGCCGCCGTAAAACGATGGTTTCGTCCGCTGCAATGGCTCGCCCGCATTGTTAAAACCGCCAAAACAATCACGCGCAATCGTTTTGAAACTCGCTTCATCCACCGCGCCGGAAACCGCCACGATCATTTCATTCGGCTGATAGCACCGGTTCATAAAGCCGCGCAGCGATCCCGGCGTTTGTGCGCGCACGCTTTCCGGCGTCCCAAGAATCGTGCGGGCAAGCGGATGATCGCCCCAGGTGATTTCCGTCAGGCGCTCAAACACCACGTCGTCAGGCGTGTCGACAACCTCGCCGATTTCCTGCACGACGACTTCATGCTCCTTCGNNTCATGCTCTTTCGCAAGCTCCGTCTGATCAAACAGCGGGTTCTGCAAAATATCAGCGAGAATTTCTGCGCCCAGCGGCAAATTGTCTTTCAGCATACGCGCGTAATAGCCGGTGCGCTGATGCGACGTTGCCGCATTCATGTAACCGCCGACGGATTCGATTTCCTCGGCCAGTATGCGCGCCGTGCGCGTTTTCGTACCCTTGAACGCCATATGCTCGAGCAGATGCGCAACGCCGTGCTCGCCGTCGCGCTCGTCCATGCTGCCCGCGCGCACCCACACGCCGAGCGCGACAGTTTCAAGCCCCGGCATGGGGTCGGCAATTACGCGCATGCCGTTATCAAGTGTGACAACGGACGTCATGCAGCGCCCCCGGCAAAAAGTTCGCTGACGATATTTTNNATCGCGTTCGTCCATGCTCCCAGCCCGCACCCAGACGCCAAGCGCGACGGTTTCGAGCCCCGGCATGGGATCGGCGATAACCCGCACGCCGTTATCTAGCGTGAAAACAGACGTCACGAAGCGCTCCCGGAGAAGAGCTCGCTGATGATTGTTTTAATAGCTGCAGGATCGGCTGGCG
Organism: Parvularculaceae bacterium UBA4496; assembly: GCA_002388885.1. Lineage (GTDB taxonomy): Bacteria > Pseudomonadota > Alphaproteobacteria > Caulobacterales > Parvularculaceae > Hyphococcus. The sequence goes on from DGNI01000163.1 coordinate 17,248, forward strand.
CTTTTCGCATATCTTCAGGACGCTCAAACAGATCCGCATAGCGTTCCGGGAGTTCCGGCGTGCGGCCCGTCGCCTGTTTCACAGCATCGGGAAACTTCGCCGGATGCGCCGTCGAAAGCGTCACCACCTTGCCCGACAACGCCCCTTCGTCACGCAAGCGGATCGCCGCAGAGCGCGCCACCGCCGTATGCGGATCGATAAGGTCGCCTGTCGCCTTTTCATGACGCGCGATTTCATTGAGCGTCTCTTCTTGTGTGACGGCAGCGGAAACGAAGTCTTCACGAATGGCGGCAAGCGTTTCAACATCTATCTTCATTGATTTCTCGCACGCGAATGATTCCATGCCGGAGCGGAGCGCATCGTGATCGCGGCCCTTGGCTTCGAATAACAGCCGCTCAAAATTTGAGGCTACCTGAATGTCCATGGATGGCGACGCTGTCGGCTTGACGCCATGAGGCGTATAGTCACCGGCGCTAATGGCGCGATGAAGGATGTCGTTGGCGTTCGCCGCAACGCCGAGCCTGGCGACAGGCAGGCCCATGCGCTTTGCGGCGTAACCAGCGAAGACATCACCGAAATTTCCAGTCGGCACGACAAAGTTGACCGGCTCATCGCCTTCG
>DGNI01000131.1 GCA_002388885.1 Parvularculaceae bacterium UBA4496
CCTTTCCGCTCGGCGTCACCGCACGCATAGAAACGAAATCCGTGCACAGTGATACGACCAGCCCGAATGTCATCGGCATTCTGCCCGGTTCCGATCCGGCGCTCGCCAATGAATATATCGTGGTCACCGCGCATCTCGACCACATTGGTATTCGTCCGCCGAGGGAAGAAGGCGGCGATGAGATCAATAACGGCGCCGTCGATAACGCCACCGGCATTGCATCGATGCTGGAGGCCGCGCGTTTGCTGAAACAGAACCCGCCGCGCCGGCCGGTGATGTTCATTGCGCTGACGGCGGAGGAAAAGGGTCTTGAAGGCTCCGACTATTTTGCGCGGAAACCAACCGTGCCGAAGGAACAGGTCGTCGCCAACATCAATCTCGACATGCCGATGATCACCTATGACTTCGCCGACATCGTTGCGTTCGGGGCCGAGCGCTCAACCATGTATCCGGTGGTCGAGGCCGCAGCGGGGCGCGCCGGGCTCGCCTTGAGCCCCGACCCACAGCCGGAGCAGGGGTTTTTCACGCGCTCCGACCAGTACAGTTTCGTGAAGCAGGGCGTGCCGGCGATTAATATCGACATCGGCTGGGCCAATGGCGGCGAGGAGGCGCAGGAAGACTTCCTGAAAAACCACTATCACAAGGCGTCGGATGAAGCGGACATCGTCCATTACGGCGCGCTGCAGCGTTTCGCACAGGTCAATTACGAAGTGATCCGCGGCGTCGCCGACATGGACGAGCGCCCGCTCTGGAAGAAGGGCGATTTCTTCGGGACGACCTTTGACGGCCCGATGGAGGAGTAGCTGTGGCCGACAGGATGAAACCTAGCAGACACGCCTTATGATTGCTAATTTTGTTAACAAGCCGTGCTATTGCCTTGACCGACGTTAAGGAAAAGCCTCTCTTGATTGGGATAAGAGAATCATGATTCGGAAGCTGTCTGGTAGGCATGGGAGGAAGGGCAATGATGAACTATCTAAAAGGTATTTATTATGCGCTCCTCGGAAAGGTCGAAATTACTTCGGCTGACTATACGTGCCGGCCAAACAACACAGAGCCGGAAGACGCGGAAGAGTTTTTCGACAAGGTTGCTTCGGAATATTCTGAGGTCCTAGAGGTCCTTGCAGCTTAAGCCTCGCTTCGTCACAGCAAAGGATGCGATTGCCTTTAACAAAAGGGCAGTTGCTGGTACTGGCGAGTCCTATTGTCTGCTTAACGATGGGGCTCTTAAAAACGCCATCGCAAAGCCGATCAACCGTTTCGAGTACAATAGCGATACCGATGTTTGTAGCCTGGCGACTGCTACAATCTTTGGTTTGGCAAAAGCGCATGCATTTGAGCAGGGAAACAAGCGAACAGCGTTTGTTTCAGGATTGTATTTTATCGAGCGAAATGGATTTGGCTACCACGGGTCTATCAACGGCATGAATCTCGGGCTAAAAATAATTGAGCTATGCGAAAACAATGCAAGCGAAGAAGAATTAATCGACTTTTTACGGTATAAATTTATCTACCGCGTAACAACAAAAGGGCGGCTAGTGCCAGCTTCAAGCCCTGCTTTTTATGCAAAAAAATAGTGCGCACATAAGCTCATTTTGATTGCCGTTTCCCCCGCACCCGATACGCGCATCGCCGCGCGCCGGCGAGGATGTGTTCCTCGCGCACGACTTTGACGTCAGGCCCGAGGACGTCGGAGAATACTTTCAGCTCGCCTGCGCATAGGCCGGTGCAGGCTTTCGCCGCCGAACAGATCGGGCAGTGATTTTCGATCAACAGCCAGTCGCGGCCTTGCTTTTTCGCCTCGGCCATATAGCCTTCGTCGGCGCGCGCCTTGGCGAGGCGTTTGACGCGCTCGCCCACGGACTTCGCGCTCTCCAGCTTTTCGCCGTAGGCGGCGCGCTGCATGTTCCCGTGTTTTTTGATGAGCTTTGCAAGCCCCTCGGCGCCGAACAGTTCCTCTACGGACTTTATCATCTCGACGGCCAGCGCCTGATGCGCGTCGGGAAAAACGCCCTCCGCCTTTTGCGTCAATGACCAGTATTTGAGCGGGCGCCCGCGCCCTTTCGCCTCCGAACGCGCAATGACAAGGCCCTCTTCCTCAAGCGCGTAAAGCTGCAGCCGCACGGCCATGGGCGTGACGCCCAGCGACGGGGCCATTTTCGAGGCGCAGAACTCCCCGCCCCGCTTCATCATGTCGAGGATCGCAGCCCGGGTGGCCCCAGCCTCGCCCCCCTTCGCCTTTGTTTTTCCGGCCGGATCGGATTTTCCGATTTTGTTGTTCGATATTTTGCGCATGGATTATTTATAAAAGGCGTTGCTTTCAAAAACAAGCGCTATTATTGAAAGATTATTCTTTCATAAATAGGAGGCAGCAATGACCGAGGAGAGAAAAACCACCGAAAAACCCGCCGCACAGCGGCTCGAACACATGAATCTCGTCGTCACGGATGTGGATGGCACGGCGAAGTTCCTGCTCACTGCATTCCCCGACTGGCGCGTCCGCGGCGAAGGCGGCGGCGAATGGGCGGGCGTGCCGCGGCGCTGGGCCCATGTGGGCGACGACGCCAACTACATCACGCTCAACGAGTTCAAAATTCCGCGCGCGAAACGCGGGGTTCAGCGTGAGCTTCAGGGACATACCCCCGGCCTTGCCCATATCGGTTTTGAAGTCGCCGATTTGGGCGGCGTGGTCGAGCGGCTGAAAAATGCCGGCTACGAGCCCGATCATCTGGGTGAGGATCATCCGCACCGGCGCAATCTTTACTACGTCAACGAAGAAGGCCTCGAATTCGAGTTCGTGGAGTACTTCTCCGACAAGCCCGAAGAAAAAAACCTTTATCAATAGGAGGACGCCATGCGCATTTTGAGAACGCAAACCGACGGCGGCGATTTTGCCGAATGGCTGCGCCGGTTGTTCGAGCGTCACTGGTAACAAAAGTTCCTCATCCTGAGGTGCAGACCGCCGGGGTTGGCCTCGAAGGATGTGCAGCAAACACCGGATTTGCATCACATCCTTCGAGGCTCGCGCTTCGCACTTGCGCCTCCGGATGAGGGCTGGAAGGAAATCATGAAACACTCAAGCATCATCGGCTTTCTGGGCTCGTCGAGAGCGGACGGCAACACCGCAGCATTGGCGAATGCTGTGTTCAGCGAACTCGACAGCGCCGTGCTCGTCGATCTGAGCGAGCGGATGATCGGGCCATACTCATACGAAAACGCTCATGCAGCCGATGATTTTATTCCCCTTGCCGGGGCGATGGCTAAGGCGGACGCGATCGTCTTCGCCAGCCCCGTCTACTGGTATTCAATGAGCGCGCAGATGAAGGCGTTTTTCGACCGGCTGACAGACCTGACCAAGGGAGAGATGAAACCGGTCGGCAAGTCGCTCGCGGGAAAGACGATGTACGCTATCGCCACCGGCGGATCGCCCGATGCGCCATCGTCTTTCGTGCAGCCATTCGCCGACACCGCCGGCTACTTCAACATGCGCTGGGGCGGGCTTTTATATGCGCCCGGCGCCGGCGAATTGTCATCGGAAACGCACAAAGCCGCGAAAGCATTCGCGCGCAAGATCAGCCCGCTGCATTGACCCGCGAAGCCGTCAACGCGTAAACTTGCCGCCAACGGCGTCTTGCAGAACGCCCCTGGTCCGCAGAAAGGGCTGCGCCCACTGCTATATTTTCGCGACGGCTTGCGACCCGACTAAATCTTCTTTCCTCCCGTCAGGCGGACACGGGGCATCGCGCGTGAGGCGACTCGCCTTCACGCCGGAAGGAGGATTTCATGGCCGAAACACCCGCCAAACCGCCCGAACCGAAATGGCGCATCCTCGCGCCGACACATTTCGAGCAGCTCCGCAAACAGGCTAGCGATCTGCACAAGGCGTACAGGCGCTGCGACAGCGAGGCTGTCAGTCTGTTTACGGAGTATCACCACAAACCACCGGCGCCGGAAACCATAAAGCGCGCCGACGCGCAGTTGGTGCTGGCGCGCGCCCATGATTACCCGAGCTGGGCGCGCCTTAAACGCGCGGTCGAACTTTACAACGCCATCTGCGCCGACGACGCAGAGACGGTGCTCGCCCTCATCCGCCAATATCCGAAACTGCTGCACGAGCGTGTCAACGGCGTCACCTCGAACTGGGGCCCGCCGCTCGCTTGCGCGGTGCAGATCGGCGCCGCAAAGGTTTTCGCCGCGCTGATGAAACTCCCGGGACAGGACCTGCAATGGGCGCTCGGACGCGCGACGTTAAAGGGGCGCAGCGACATGGCCCGCGCGCTGATCGCCCAAGGCGCGAGCGTCGAGCCCGGCGAAGTCATGGGCCCGTGCGAGTCGCTGAATATCGGGGGACTGCAATTCCTCGCCAGCATCGGCGCGCCGCTGACCGATGAACATGGCGACCACATGGCGCCGATCGGGATGCTGCTCGAAGGGTATTTCCGCGATCCGGATGCGAAACATGAATGTCTCAAGTTTTTCGCCCAACACGGAATCGATTTCCCGGACACGCCTGTCATGGCGTTTCATCGCGGCCGCATTGACCTGCTTGAAAAACATCTCGCCGCTGATCGTGACCTTGTGCATCGCCGGTTTTCCTATCGCGAGATTTATCCGCTGGAACTCGGCTGTCATGATGACGAAGGGCTGGGTCTGCACGGCGCGCCGCTCGACGGTACGACGCTTCTGCACATGGCGGCGGATTTCGACGAGATCGGCATCGCCCGCTGGCTGATCGCAAACGGCGCCGATGTGAATGCAAAAGCGCGCATCGATGATGACGGTTTCGGCGGACACACGCCGCTCTTTAACATCGTCGTCTCACAGGCCTGGCGGTCGCGGCGTCAGCGTGACGGCGCTTTCGCGAGGCTATTGCTTGATAACGGCGCCGATCCCAATGCCCGCGCAACGCTCAGAAAAGCGATCCGGTTTCATTCCGATGAATCGGAACACATATATAATGATGTGACGCCGCTGGATTTCGGGCGCGCGTTCCACGCCCGCGCATGGGTGAGCGCAAAGGCGATGGAATTAATCGCCGAGGCGGTCGGACGATAGGTCGCGCGCCCTAAAAAACCGTGCTATAGCCCATGATCGGCAAGGGGCGAGAATGAACAACCTTTTCAGGGAACTAAGGCGGCGAAATATATTCCGCGTNNGGCGTTTACGCCGTGGTCGGATGGCTACTGGCGCAGGTGGCTGCGACCCTTGAAGGCGCTGTCGGCCTGCCCGGCTGGTTCGACGGCATGGTCGTCAGCCTCCTGCTGATCGGATTTCCCATTGCGCTCATTCTCGCCTGGGCGTTCGAGATGACGCCCGACGGGGTCAGGCTCACCGCCGCCGTGCCCGAGGCCGAAAGCATCTCCCAAAAGACAGGCCGCAAGCTCGACTATGCGATATTGGCCGGCCTTGCGCTGGTCGCCGTGCTGGTTGTCGGCGACCGCGTAATGCGCGGCGCTGCGCAAACCGAAGTCGCAGGTGCGGAAGCGCCCGCAGCTGAAACGGCGCAAGCTGAACCTGCGCCAATCAACGCGGATGCAGACCCGGCGACTGCGGCGGCAAACGCCATCGACCGGTCGAAATCGATCGCCGTCCTTCCGTTTGCGGATTTTTCCGCCGGCGGCGATCATGAATGGTTTTCCGACGGGTTGACAGAGGAAATTCTGAACGCCCTCGCCCGCACCCCGGACTTGCTTGTCGCGTCGCGCACGTCCTCGTTCAAATACAAGGGCGCCGATGAAGAAATTCCGATCATTGCAAAAGCGCTCGGCGTCGAGCATGTGCTGGAAGGTTCCGTGCGCCGCGCCGGGGAGCGCCTGCGGATCACGGCGCAGCTCATCCGGGCGGGCGACGGGTTTCATCTGTGGTCTGAGAATTACGACCGTTCCATTGACGATGTTATCGCCATACAGGAAGACATCGCCGTTGAAATCGCCACCGCGCTTGAAACGGCCATGGACCCGGAAGCGCTCGCCGAGATGGTCAGCGCCGGGACGCGCTCTGTCGAGGCGTATCAAGCCTATCTCGAAGGGCTGGCGCATTTCAATACGCTTTCAGCGCGCGGCGATTATGGTTTGTCCGATGCCTACGAGGCTTACGAGCGCGCGCGGAAAACGGATGCGAATTTCGCCGCCGCACATTACAACGCCGCCCAATACTGGGTGCAAAGCCTGACGCCGACGGTGATGGGAACGCGCGATCCCGAACAGGGGGACCGCAATTACCGCGAGTTTCGCGCCCGCATCGACGCCGCGATCGATGCAGCGCAAGGAACGCCCGAACACCTACGGTATACCGCCCAGCGCGCAATTATCGATTACCGCTTGCGTGAAGCCGAAGACGCGCTTGAAAAATTCCTGGGCGCGAAGCCGCTTTCCTATGATGCGTGGTTTGAACTTTCTGACCTTCGCGTCCGGCAGGGCGACTTTGCAGGCGCCGCTACAGCGAATGCGGAAGGTGAAAAGCTGGTAGGCGACAATGTCGATGAATTTTCGAATGTCATCATCAACTATGTCTGGAGCAAGGATTACGAAAACGCTGCGCGCACGGCGCGGCATGCAATCGCGCTCGATCCTGATCACTGGTCGAACATGTATCAGGCCCATCGCGCACTGTTATGGGCCGGCGCCGTTGAAGAAGCTGCGCCGCTTGTCCCGCACCTTGTGCGCAACGCCGCTTCTGAATCCAGCGGCCTTCTGGTTCAGGTAAGGCAAGCCTGCGCCGAGGGCGATCACGCAACAGCCGAACAGCTTACGGCGCAGATAACAGCGTTCGATGCAAGCGAGGCGCTGAACGAACGCTGGATCGCCTTTCACCTGCTCGGCCGCAAGGAAGAGGCCGCGCAGTTGATCACGGCGTATGACCGCTCAACGCCGCCGATCCTGATGCAATCATGGCTCTATTATCCTTATTTCGACCACACGCGTCACCCGCATTTTATCGAACAGATGAAGCGCGAAGGCGTGACCCGTCCGCCAGCTATAGAAATCCCTTTCGCCTGCCCGCAGGCAGAGAATAATGAATAAGCTGTTCGCCGAACTGCGCCGCCGTAATGTGTTCCGGGTCGCCGGCGTTTACGCCGTGGTCGGATGGCTGCTGGCGCAGGTGGCCGCGACCCTTGAGGGCGCCGTCGGCCTGCCGGCGTGGTTCGACGGGTTCGTCGTCAGCTTGCTTCTCATCGGCTTTCCCATCGCCATGATTCTCGCCTGGGCGTTCGAGATGACGCCCGAAGGCGTGAAACTGACCGCCGCCGTGCCGGAAGGCGAAAGCATCGCCCCGAAAACCGGCAAAACGCTCGACTATATTATCATCGGCGGGCTAGCGCTTGTGGGCGTGATGATCGTCGCCGACCGGTTGATGCCGGCACAAACGAGCGCCTCAAGCAAAATCGGCGATGCTATGATCGAGGGTGACGCCGCGAACGGCGCGCCGGAAATTGCCGCCGCCACCATCGCCGTCTTACCCTTCACTGATCTTTCGCCGGACAAAGATCAGGAATATTTTGCTGACGGCATATCGGAAGAAATCCTCAATGTGCTGGCGAACATCGACGCGCTTGACGTCACCTCACGCACGTCCGCATTCGCTTTCAAGAGTCAAAGCGAGCTGAGCATTCGCGACATTGCCGCAAGCCTGCGCGTGCGTCATGTGCTTGAAGGCTCGATACGCAAAGCTGGCGACACCATCCGCATCACCGCGCAGCTCATTGACGCGCAGAC
>DGNI01000156.1:0-2163 GCA_002388885.1 Parvularculaceae bacterium UBA4496
ACGACAATCGGCCTGCCCCGGCTCGCCAAACCTGCCTCGTCAATCACCGCAAAAACTTCGCTGACCAGAAGGTCGAGGGAATATTTATCGCGCCAGTCGGAATCGCCCATTCCCGACAGGTCCAGAGCCGCGACCCGGCGGTCCTGCGCGAAAAACGGTGCAAACGGCCGCCACCAGTTCCGGTGCGCGCGCCCGCCATGGACAAACAAAAGCCCGCGCCGCCCCTCCTCGCCCCAGGCGGAAAACCGGATGCGCGCGCCATTGACTGTCACCGCGCCTTCTTCGGACGGCGTCGCAATCGCCTTATCGAACCACTCAGGCGCGGGCGGTTTTGCGCCTTCAAGATCAGCGAGAGGCCGGATCAGGGCTTCGGGTTTTTTGGCGTTGTTATCGGACATGAGCTTCGATTCTTAGGTTAACAGCTTTCGATAGCTCATCCGCAAGCCTTACGCAAAGCCCTGATTTCGGACTCCTCGCCAGGGTAAATAAAACCTTAATTCGTCAGACTACAAACAAACTGGCCTCTCGGCTCAAAAACCGTATCGGAATGACACGGTTTTAAACCGTTCTTTACTCAAATAGCCGAGGGTCGCGAGGCAATATTTCAGTTTCAGAAAGGCTCGCCTAAAAATGGTGAACACGATTTTAATCGTCGATGATGATCCCACACAGCGCCGACTCATGCGCGCCGTATGCGAAAAAGCGGGCTATCCGGTTTTACAAGCCGACAGCGGCGAGAATGCATTGTCGCTTCTGCAAAGCCAGCAAGGCGCCGACGTTGCGTTGATCATGCTGGACTTACGCATGCCCGGTCTTGGCGGCATGGAAACATTGAAACGGGCGAAATCCTATCGCGAAGAATTGCCGGTAATCGTCCTCACTGCACAGGGCGGTATTGATACTGTTGTCGAAGCCATGCAGCTCGGCGCTGCAGACTTCTTTGTTAAACCTGCTTCGCCGGAACGCGTCATTGTTTCCATCCAGAATGCCCTCAACATTACAACGCTCAAAGGCGAAGTCTCGCGCCTTAAGCGAAAGCGTGACGGCGCCATGGGTTTCAAGGATCTCGTTGGCGACTCCACCGCCTTGCGTCATGTGATGAAACTTGGCGAACGCGCGGCGGCGTCGAACATTCCGATCCTGATTACCGGTGAGTCCGGCACGGGCAAGGAAATGATCGCCCGCGCGATTCAAGGGTCTTCGGACCGCTCAGGTCGTCCGTTCATCACCGTCAACTGCGGCGCCATTCCGGAAAACCTCGTCGAAAGCATCCTGTTCGGTCACGAAAAAGGATCTTTCACCGGCGCGTCCGCGAAACATACCGGCAAGTTTCAGGAAGCCGATGGCGGTACGATCTTTCTCGACGAAGTGGGCGAGCTGCCCGCCGACATGCAGGTGAAGCTCCTGCGTGTTCTGCAGGAAGGCGAAGTCGACGGCATCGGCGCCAAGCGCCCGACAAAAGTCGACGTTCGCGTCATCTCCGCCACCAACCGCGATCTTGGCGAAGAAGTGAAAAACGGCGGCTTCCGCGAAGACCTGTACTATCGTCTCAATGTATTTCCGGTCGAGGTGCCGTCCTTGCGCGAACGGCGCGAAGACATTCCGGCGCTGATCGATCACTTCATCCAACGCTACAACGCCGAGGAACGCCGGGACGTGCGTGGCGTACGCCACGAAGTGATGGAAGTGCTCACGGCTTTCAACTGGCCGGGCAATGTCCGTCAACTTGAGAACACGATCTTCCGCGCTGTGGTGCTGGCCGAAAACCCGTATCTTTCGGCCGAAGATTTCCCGCTGCTGGCCGACGCATTCGCCGAAGCCGGCATCGAGGCGGGACCGCCCCTGATGGCCGAAAACGAATTCGAATGCAGGGATGTTGCCGCGTCAAACCCGATGCCGCCTTCAGTGAGCAATGCGGATAGCGAAGCGGTTACGATTTTCGACCGCGAGGGGCATTTGCGCTCGCTGCAGGAGATCGAAAAGGATCTCATCCAGGTGGCGATTGAAACCTATGAAGGCAAAATGTCGGAAGTCGCCCGCCGCCTCGGCATGGGGCGTTCGACGCTTTACCGGAAACTTCGCGAACACGATCTTGAAGTAAAGCGCGCGAGCTGACTTTTTTCGCCTCCTCACCCGCTTGTGGGGGAAGAATGCTCGCTTATT
>DGNI01000156.1:2205-7316 GCA_002388885.1 Parvularculaceae bacterium UBA4496
ACGACCTGACGAAGCGTCTTGACGTCATAGCCCTCGCCTTTCGCTTCGGCGTAGACTTCCTTGACGTCGTTCATGATCGCCGCCTTGTCTTCTTCAAGGCGTTCAACGCGTTCGATAAACGATCGCAGCCTGTCCGCTGCAATAGTGGTTGCGCCTTCTACACTCGCCGATCCGTCCGCCACGCGCTGCTCCTTCGCATTTTATCAGGGTGCGGATTATGTGTCCGCTTGTTCGACCCATAGGAATAGAAAGCGGCGGCGCGCGCGCCAAGCGCAATCAGCGCGAATGTGGAAAACTAAATCTCTTGACCGTCAAGTTCGCGGCGCAGGACGCGGGCGCGCTGGCGCGCGTTTTCATCATGCGGGTTCCATTCGAGAACCTTCTGGAACATGTCATAAGCGTCGCGTTTTTCCCCGCCGGCGAGCAGCAGTTCGGCGAGCGTCGAGCGCACCTCGAAATGACGCGGCTCAAGCTCCAGCGCTTTCATGAAATCCTGGATGGCGCCGGTGCGGTCGTCGGCTGTGAGGCGTAACTCGCCGCGCAGCGCATAGCCCTGGGCGAAATTCGGCGCGAGGCCGACCACATGATCGAGCAACGTCAGCGATAGGTCGAAGGCCCCATTTTCGGCGCTCAGCTCCGCCCGGGCGTAAAGCAGGTCCACCGTGTCGCTCGGCGCGTCGGCCCATATTTCGATGATCCGGCCGATATTCTCCTCGGCGCGGAGCGCATCGCCCACCCGGAGCTCCTCGAAAAGCGCATCGAGGCGCGGATCGGTCTGATCCGCAGCAGCGGGGCCCATCATCCCCGCCATCAACGCCACTACGCAAAAAAGCCTTCGCATGAGCGAAAGCTTAAGGGTCAAACCCTTAAAATCCAAGGAAATTTCGCGAATACCGGCGTGAAAAGAGGTTAAGCCTGCTTCGCCTTGAAGCGCCGCTGGGTCTTGTTGATCACATAGACGCGGCCCTTGCGGCGAACCACGCGGCAGTCTTTATGCCGGTTCTTCAACGACTTAAGGGACGAGCGGACTTTCATGACCAAATGCCTTTTCGGACGCCTTGCGGAGGCGTTTTGCGGTTGCGAGCGGCGGGAAATAGTCAAAGGCGGGGTTAAAGTCAACGGGGCTGCGGATCCTCGCGCCGCGAATCTTCCTCACCCGTGCGCGAAGGCGCACAATAAAAAAGACGCGCCCTTCAGCGCGAGGCGGGGGAGATGGCCCGCAGTGCCCGAAGGGGCCGCCCCCATCGCCTCCCCGGATCAAGTCCGGGTCGGCACTTCCCCCGTAAACGGGGGAAGAGACACGACGTTCCGATTCATCCGGACCCGATTTCCCACGGCCCGACCGTGGGGTCCAGAAAGCGGTGACATCCTCATGGACGCCACGATCAAGTCGTGACGAGTCGCGGAATGGAATGCCTCCCCGTTCCGATGCCGTTCTGACAGCGCATCGTCTTCTTTTCATGTCCCCCGGTCATCCCGGTCTCCGAGCCGGAATCCAGCTTGCCCACGCCCCAACCACGCCGCGGGTCATCCGAACCATCAAGTTACGGCAGCGCTTATCGCCTCTCCGTATCCGGACTGCCGCGCAGTCTAAGGCCGCCGGAAAACCCCGTGGATAGATATCCCCCATGTTTTTTTCCGTGGCATCATGAAACTGGGACGGTGCGCGCCACCTTGGCTGCCGAATTGAAATCTCCACCAAATCGGTCATTTTAGACAATATTGACTTGATCGACCCTACGCTCCAAGGCAGCGTAAGCTTCTGCACCGTCATGTGAAAATTTTTCACGAGGTGTTTTTTAGGGCGCAAAATTCCAAAGGGAGGATACATGTTAAAATTGGGAAGGGGCGAAAACCTTCTCGCTGTCGCTTCGGTGGCGGCGATGAGTGTTTTCGGAGCTAGCGGAGCCGCAGCGCAAGGCCTGGCGCTCGGTCAAGAAAAGGCCGAAATTTTGCGGAACACTTCCGACTTGAGCGCAGCGCGCGGGGCGAACGCAAGAGAACGCGTTCAAAGCCTACTCGCTGCACGAGGCAAAGACCGTGCGACGCAGCGTTCAATCGAACTATTAAGCGTACATCCAGGCGTTAACGGCGCCTCTTTCGCGCGCTTTGAACAACGCATCGACGGTCTTCGCGTCCATGGCGGCTACGCAAAAGCGGCTTTCAACGCCGACGGCGAGTTGATTCATTTCATCGAGCGGCTGGCGCCGGCTGGCGGGCGCATTGGGAGGCCGACGCTGGGGGATGCCGAAGCTTTGCGCATCGCGATTGACCAGACTTTTGGCGCAAGCGTCAGCACGCCCGGTCTCGCCCGCAAAGAGGGCGCGGTCGCTACTTTCGCCGACGATGACTTCTTTTTCAAAGGTCCGTCCGTTGAGCGGGTTATCATTTCGCGCGGCGGCACGCTGGAAGAAGGATTTCTCGTCGAGACATGGTCCGATGCCGGCAACCTTCTTTATCACACGGTGGTGGACGGCGTCGGACGCGTCGTCTCTTCTGAACTTCGCACGGCGGAAGACAGCTACAATATTTTTCCTGACCATCCGGGCGTAACAAACCAGACAATCGTCAGCGGTCCCGGCGCCGGCAATGCGCAATCGCCGAACGGCTGGCTTTCGGGCTCGCAAACAAGCCTTGTGATCCAGGGCAACAACGTGTCCGCCTATCTCGACCGCGATGCGAACAATTCGCCGGACGGCGGCGGCGTCTCTGTCACGGATGGAAACTTCCTTGCAGTTGCGAATTTGGGTCAGGAGCCGACGACCTTCCAGAATCAGGAAGTTGCTGTCCAGAACCTGTTCTATTTCAACAACGTCATTCACGATACGCTTTACACGCACGGATTTGTTGAAAGCGTCGGCAATTTCCAGGTAGACAATTTCGGCAATGGCGGGAATGGCGGCGACCCCGTTCTTGCTGAAGCGCAGGACGGTTCCGGCACGAATAACGCCAATTTCGCTACGCCTTCCGACGGCTCGTCCGGACGCATGCAAATGTATTTGTGGACCACGACCTCCCCTGGCCGCGACGGCGACGTGGATAGCGACATCATCTGGCACGAATACGGTCACGGCCTGACATGGCGGATGATCGGCTCCATGTCGGGCGCCGTTTCGGGCGCCATTGGCGAGGGCATGTCAGACGTGCTTTCGATCATCCAGAATGACAATGATGTCGTCGGCGAATACTCCACCAACGATCCGCTCGGAATCCGATCCGAGGCATATACCGGCTATTCGCGGACTATCGGCGATTTCAGCGGCTCGTCGGTTCATTTCGACGGTGAGATTTACGCGGCGACGATCTGGTTTTTGAAAAGCCTGTACAGCAACGACGATCAGCTCATGACGGATCTTGTGCAGGGTATGAACTTCACGCCTTCAGGTCCGGACTATATGGAAATGCGCGACGGCATCATTTCCGCCGTGAATGCCCGGAGCGGCGATAACTGTCCGGTCTGGGAGGCGTTCGCTAATTTTGGCATGGGCGAAGGGTCAGCAATGGACGTCAGAAGCCGCGGCCCATTCAACTCTAGAGTGACGGTAACTGAGTCGTTTTCGGTTCCATCATCCTGCTCGGGCGGCGGCAACAATCCACCAACTGCATCATTCGATGATAGTTGTACTGACCTGACTTGTTCCTTCACCGATCAATCGTCTGACAATGACGGTTCAATTGTTTCGTGGGCATGGAACTTTGGCGACGGCGGAACATCGTCATCGCAAAATCCTTCACATACATACAGCGCAGACGGGACCTATACTGTTGAGCTGACCGTCACAGACGACGATGGCGCTGCCGCGACAACCTCGACAACTGTAACCGTCTCGGATGGCGGTGACCCGGGCGGCGATTTCACGCTTGCGTCGTCGGGATTTAAAGTCCGCGGCGTTCACCATATCGACCTGAACTGGTCAGGCAGCGCTGGCGGTCAGGTCGATGTTTACCGAAACGGCAGCCTTGTCGCGACCGTTGGCGGTTCGAGCTACACCGACAATACGGGCGCCAAGGGCGGCGGCGCCACCTATTCTCACCAGGTTTGCGATGCAGGCACGTCAACCTGCTCCAACACGACAACGACATCCTTTTAAGAGGGTTGTCTTATCGAGAACCCGCCGCGGCCAAGCCGCGGCGGGTTCTTTTATATCGTCGAAAAGATCATAGGGTGATTGAACCGCACCCTCACCCCCGCTCGCTCTCAATATAATCATCCACCACGCGCTCCAGCACGGTCATGGGCACGTTGCCGCTAAGGAGGAGAGCGTCATTGAAGCGGCGGAAGTCGAACTTGTCACCCAGCGCCATTTTCGCTTTTTGGCGCAAGCGCACGATCGCCGAATGGCCGACCTTGTAGCCGCAGGCCTGGCCCGGCCATGAACAATAGCGGTCGACCTCGCCCTGAACTTCGTCAGGGTTCGAGCCGTTATTGACCACGAAAAAGTCGATCCCCTGCTGTCGCGTCCAGCGCTTTGCGTGCAGGCCGGTATCGACGACGAGGCGGCAGGCGCGAAACGCCAGCGATTGTAAATAGCCGAGACGCCCCACGGGGAAGTCGTCGTAAACGCCAAGCTCGTCGGCGATCTGTTCGGCGTAAAGCGCCCAACCTTCCGAGTACGCATTAAACGCCAGCAGCGAACGGATCAGCGGCTGTTTAAACGTATATTCCCCCTGCCAGACATGGCCGGGGATCGCCTCGTGATAGGTCAGGTCCTGCAGCGTGAATGTCCGGTGGAGGTCTGTGTCGCGCAAATTGATCCAGAACTTGCCGGGCTGTTTGCCGTCGACGGAACCCGCGCCGCCATAAGCGCTCGGCGCGCCCGCTTCAACTTCCTGCGGGATGCGCGTGACTTCCAAAAAGCCGGGCACGAGCGTTTCGAAGGCTTGCGGCGTCAGCGCGCGGANNTGAACGCCATGATTTCCGCGCGGCCTTCATCCCCTTCAGCGAATTTGTAACGCGGATCGTCATAGAGCGCGGTCATGCGCGCGCCCACGGGGCCGTCCGTATAACCGACGGACTTAAGGATCACTTCCATCTCAGCATGGAGCTTCGCGAGCTCTTCGCGCCCCAGCTCATGCACTTCATCGGGGCTCATGGTGGTGGTCGTCGCGGC
>DGNI01000176.1:0-1302 GCA_002388885.1 Parvularculaceae bacterium UBA4496
CCGTCGATACCGGGCGCCGTGGAAACCTGGAAACTGGCGCCCTTGTTGCGGTGAAACTCCAGCGCGCCGGACAGGTCGAGCGCGATGTCGTCGCGCGATATTCTGATCGGCTCGATCGCGCCGGCCGGCACGGGCGCCCAAAGCGCGGCCAGAATCGCCGCCAGTAGCCCCAGCAGGAAATAACGTATGTGGCGGTCGGTCGAATCAGGTGCCACCGGTCTTGCCCCGTATTTGCTGTGCCCGATAGTCGTCCACGATCAGGGCGTAAAGATAGTGGTCCTGCCACGTTCCGTTGATCTTCAGATAGGACCGCAACAGTCCTTCCCGCGTGAATCCGGCTTTTTCAAGTACACGCATGGACCGCGTGTTGCCGGGAATGCAAGCCGCCTCGATCCTGTGCAGGCCGAGCGTTTCGAACCCGTAGCCGTTGGCCAGGCCCAGCGCCTCCGCCATGATGCCGCGACCGGCGTGACGCTCGCCCATCCAGTAACCGATCTGCGCCGACTGGGCCACGCCGCGTCTGATATTGCCGATCGAGATGCCGCCGGCGATCCTGCCGGTATCGTTGAGGAAGATCAGAAAGGTCGTGCCGGTGCCGCGCCCGTACTCCTCACGATAGCGTCTGATCCGTGCGCGCCAGGCCGGCCGGCCGAGTTCGTCGCTGGCCCATTTCGGTTCCCACCGTTCCAGGAACTGGCGGCTGGTGCTGCGCAGCTCGGCCCATTCGGAATATTCCTGCCCGGTGGGAAACTGGAGCGTGATCCTGTCCCCTCTGGCGGACGGGTAGGCCCGGCTGAAGAACGGCAGGCCAGCCATTGCCGGCTAGCCGGCGACGACACGCATGGCCGATTGCCGGTCGGGCAGCAGGCCGACAATGTCCTCGAAGGCGGCCAGCGAGCCGACCGGGCCGACCGCGGCCACGGTCGGGCGGGTGGAGAAAAGCCGCGCCGACAGGTCGGCCAACCGCTCCACGGTGATCAGCGAAAGCCGTTCCATCAACTCGTCCATGGAGACCGGTCGGCCGAAAAGCAGCATCTGGCGCGCGATCTGCGAGGCGCGGCTGGCCGCGCTTTCGCTCGACATCTTCAACCCGGCCCGGTATTGCGCCCGCGCCCGGTCGAGCTCTTCCTGCTTGATGCGTTCGCCCGCCTTGCTCAGTTCGCCGAGCAGGACCGGAATCAGCGTGGCAATGTCTTCCTTGCCGGTGGCGGCGTGGATGCCGAACACGCCGGTATCCGAAAAGCCCCAATGGAAGGCATAGACCGAATAGCATAGCCCGCGGCGCTCGCGCACCTCCTGGAA
>DGNI01000176.1:1339-2739 GCA_002388885.1 Parvularculaceae bacterium UBA4496
TAGGCGCGGCCCTCGAAGCCGAGCACGATCTGGGCATCCATCAGGTCGCGGTGCTCGCGAAAGTCGCCGCCGACATAATGCGCCGTCTGCGGCGTGCCGGCCGGCGCTTTGTTCTGCAGCAGACCGAGCCGCTTTTCGACCTCGCGGGCGAACTCGTCATGACGCACCGCGCCTGTGGCCACCACCACCATGCGGTCGGCGCCATATTGGCGCGCCATGAAGTCGTGGATCTGCTTGGGCGTGAACGACTGCACCGTTTCGGGCGTGCCGAGGATGGTGCGTCCGAGGGTCTGGTGGCGAAAGGCGGTTTCGGAGAAATGGTCGAAAACCACGTCGTCGGGCGTGTCGTGAGCGGCGCCGATTTCCTGCAGGATGACATGCTGCTCGCGGCGCAGCTCGTCGGGATCGAACCGGGAATCGGTCAGGATGTCGGCCAGGAGATCGATCGCCAGCGGCAGGTCGTCGCGCAGCACGCGGGCGAAAAACGATGTCGTCTCCACGCTCGTGGCCGCGTTGATTTCGCCGCCCACATCCTCGATCTGGGAGGCGATGTCCCATGCCGAACGCGACCCGGTGCCCTTGAACGCCATATGTTCCAGCAGATGGGCGATGCCGTGTTCGTTCTCGAGCTCGTCACGCGATCCGGATCGGACCCACACGCCGAGCGCGACGCTGTCGATATGGGGGTGGGTTTCGGTCACGACCGTCAAACCGTTCGACAGACGGCTTACCTCAACTGCCATAAATGGCCTACTCCTTGTACTCCCTCAGCCGACAGCGCGCGTGTGTCTGCCGACATAATCCTCGACGGCCTCGTTTTCCGGCGCCAGGATTTGGTATTTTTCTTCCTGATCCATAAGGCCCGCAAGGCGCGATGGCAAGGTCGGCCGCAGCCCTGTCGCCTCCTTGACCGCTTCGGGGAATTTCGCCGGGTGGGCGGTGGCGAGCACGATCATCGGGCAGTGCCCGTCGTCGATCTGGCGCGCCACCCGCATCGCGGTCGCCGTGTGCGGATCGAGCAGATAGCCGCTCTGGTCGAGCACCGTGCGCATGGTGCCGGCGGTTTCGGCCATCGTCGAACGTCCCGCTGCAAAATCCGCCCGCAAGCTTTCCAGCGCCGCCGGCGCGATGGTGAAGGCGCCCGACTGCCTGAGCCCCTCCATCGCCGCGACCGTCGCCGGCGCGTCGCGCCCGCAGGCTTCGAAAAGCGCGCGTTCGAAGTTGGACGAGACCTGGATGTCCATCGACGGCGAGGTGGTCGCCACCACGCCCTGGGTCTCGTAGCGTCCCGACGCGAGCGCGCGCGCGAGGATGTCGTTGTCGTTGGTGGCGATCGCCAGTCTTTCGATCGGCAGGCCCATCTTCTTGGCGGCGTAGCCGGCGAAGATGTCGCCGAAATT
>DGNI01000176.1:2754-9414 GCA_002388885.1 Parvularculaceae bacterium UBA4496
GCGGACGTGAAATAATACACGATCTGGGCCATGATCCGGCCCCAATTGATCGAATTCACCCCCGAAAGCCGCGTTTTTTCGCGAAAACCGTGATGATTGAACATCGCTTTGACGATCGCCTGGCAGTCGTCGAACGAGCCGTCCACGGCGACGTTACAAACATTCGGCGCGATGACGCTGGTCATCATCCGCCGCTGCACGTCACTGACGCGGCCTTCCGGATGCAGAACGACAACATTGACTCGCGCGCAGGACTTCAGCGCTTCAATCGCCGCGGACCCGGTGTCGCCCGAAGTCGCGACAATAATCGTCAGGGTTTCATTGCGCCGTTCGAGCGCTACATCGAACATGCGCCCCAACACCTGCATGGCGAAATCCTTGAACGCCAGCGTCGGCCCGTGAAACAATTCCAGAATATAGTCTTCGTCGCCGACCTGCCGCAGCGGCGCGACTGCGGGGTCATCAAAGCCGCCATAGGCTTCCGACGCCATCGTCTTTAAATCTGCGGCGTCGAATGTATCCCCGGCGAAGAGTTCGAGGATATGCGCCGCTGCGTCTGCATACGGCTTTTCGCCAATGGCCCTCGCCTCTTTCGCCGAGAGCGGCGGCCAATGAACCGGCATGTACAGGCCGCCATCCGGCGCAAGCCCTGCCAGAAGCGCGCCCTCGAAATCTACGGCGCGTGCAGCCCCGCGTGTCGATATATATTCCATCGGGCGTGTCTTGGCTCAATCGGCGCTTCGAGGCAAATCGCAAAGCAGGAATTTTTGTTCGTAAAGGGCGCCGATCAGCAATTTGTCGCGCGCGCGCGCCGCGACCGTCGCGGCCGAGAGTTCCGTCCCGTCATCACGGTAGATCGTTTCCGGACCGCCTGAAGCGTCGATACGAAAGACTTCCGACGGCGCTTTTGCTGATGCATTGCTTTTGAGGCGCGGCACGGTGAGCGGCTTCGGCAATGCGCCAATCCAAACATCGCCCGAGGCGTCGACATTGATGTTGTCCGGCGCTGCTTTCAGCTTGATCGTGTCGTTCAGCGTCAGCGCGCCTGAAGCCTCATCGCGATCATAAACCCGCACCGCCTTGCCTGACGTCTCGGCGACATAGAGCATGCCGCCGTCGGGGCTCAGGGCGACGCCATTGGCAAACCGCAGCCCCTCCGCCACATGCCGCCATACGGCGCCGTCGACGAAATAGACGTCGCCGAGCCCGTGCCGCAGCAGGAAGTGCAGGTCTGAAACACGTGAGTTGCGCCCGGAGCGAACATCATTCGTCACGTAAAACTGGCGCGGTCCCGCCGCAGCGATGTTGTTGGGGCTGGTCAACCGCCTTTCAGCGAATGTTTCAACATGTGTCAGATCGCCGTTTCCGCCGACGTCGAAAACTTCAATCGAGGGTCCGGCTTCATTGACCACGAACAGGCGGCGCACCTCACCGTCCTCATAATAGTCGATGCCCAGCGGCCTGAACGCCGCTGGCGTCCCGCCCGTACGGTCGCGAAAGCCGTCAGAGGCCAGCGGATCATCGAGATTGAATACATGGATTGCGCCCCGAGCGTCGTTCTGGCGCCGATCTAAAGATGAAATAAAGGCCTGCCGGGACTGCTCATGGACCTGAATATCCTCGGGGCCAGGAATGCCTGTCACCGGCGTACAGGCGGCCAGATGGGCGGGCTCAATGGCCGCGAAATGGTTAAAGGAATGCAGGTTCAGTCCGACGCCCCCCGCCGCAATCAACACCAGAGCCGATAAAAACAACCAAAAACGCATCAAGACCGGGCCAGCAGGCGTTAAAAAGCGAAAACAGGGCGAGATAGAGGCTGACTCATAACATCGGGTCCGCGCCCGTGCCAGCGCATTTCCGGAAAAGCGTGACGCGGTTTTCCGGCCAGAAATGCGCTAGACTTATATTTGGGCGTTTCCGGACGATAAACCGGCAACCACTTTATCTCGGAAACGCCCGGGGCTGAGAATCTCACAAATCAGGGGTTGCGCGCGTTTCCCGGCTTGCGTATATGCCCCGCTCTTACCCGAATTCTACACCAGAGACGCTCGCGCGAAGGGCCGCCGCCATGAAAAAAGACACGCATCCAAATTATCACACGATCAAAGTGGTGATGACCGACGGCAGTTCATTTGAGACCCGTTCGACCTACGGGTCTGAAGGCGCAAGCATCAACCTAGATATCGACCCCTTGAGCCACCCGGCATGGACCGGCGGCCCGCAACGGATCGGCGAGCGCGGCCGCGTATCGAAGTTCAATCAGAAGTTCGGCAGCTTCGGTCTCAAGAAATAACAATCGCTATTTGCGGATTGCGAACGCTTTCAAAAGCGCACGCTGCTGAGCGGCGGCGTCGTTCTTGTCCGTTTCTTCCTGCGCGCCCAGAAATAACTCGCCGTCAAGCCGGCTGATGCGGCTGTANNGCCGTTCCGGCAATCCATCGGACTTGAACGAAACCGTCGAGGCGACCGAGGGCGACAACCGGTATTTTGACTCGCTCGCCTCAATCAGCGCCATCTCGCCTTCGCGCACGGCGCGCAGCACTAGAAGCCAGGATGCAATCTGCATCAATTCCGTCGTCAGCCGCATGGATGCGCCGGCATAGGAAAGCGCCGGTTCTCTGGCGAGCCGTTTCGAAGCATCACGTCCCTCGCCGTCGAGATAGTTGGCCGTCTCCTCGACTAGCGCCATCCCCTCGCGAAAGGTGCGCGCGAAGAGCTCCGACTGTACAAAAGTCGATGCGCCGCGCGTTTCGGTTTTTTCGGCGTTGGTTAACATGTTACTCACTTGATCTCGCCATCCCTTAGGATGCCGCCCCACTGATGCGCTGACAAGGCGCCTGATAATCTCTTCCTGTTCGCCCGGACGTTTCGCCCATAACGACTTTTCCCGATTGAGAAAAAGGTTCAGCAATGCTTGTGCCAGCAACCATGAAGGGAAAAGACCTTAACGGGTTCGTGATTGGCGCTGACGGGGCCAAAGCCGGCTGGGTCGCCGCGCGCCTTAACCTTCAAGGCGGCGGCCTTGAGGTATTCATCTCGGACACATTTCGAAGGCTGCTCGATCTCAATGCGCGCATGATGATCGTCGACATGCCGATCGGCCTCGCGGAAAGCGGGAAACGCGCCTGCGAGGCAATGGCTCGTGAACGGCTTAAACCCTTGCGGCATCCGAGCGTTTTTTCTTCTCCCCGCCGGCCGATGCTGTCTTTCGACAGCTACGAGGAAGCCAACGGCTGGGGCAAGGCGCAGGCAGAAAAAGGCGGCGGGCTTTCCAAACAGGCATGGATGATCACGCCGAAAATTCGTGAGATCGACAATGCAATCAGACCCGCCGACCAGCACCGTATCGGTGAAGGACATCCAGAAGTTGCATTTTCAAGACTGAACAGCGGCGCGCCCTGTCAATTTCCAAAACGCACCAAAGAGGGACAGGCCGAGCGCGAACGCCTTTTGAAAGCTGCCCGACTGGAAGAACCGCGTGAACACTACGAACGCCTCAAGAAAACATTCGGGTCGCAGGTCAGTCTCGACGATGTTTATGACGCTTGTGTGCTGGCGATCACGGCAAAAGCGAGGCTCGCCGGGGAAGCGCTGCACCTGACGGACGGAGCTAGAGACTCGCGCGGACTTCTAATGGAAATCTGGGGCTGAGACACTTTTAAACGGGGTTGCGCGAATAAAGACTTATTCGCGCATTCGGCGCATTCGGCGCATAAGCGCCGGCGCGCTTTCCTGCACTTCATGGATCGGTCCGATCCATGAAGCTTGGTATTATTCTCCGGTTTTCAGGCGGCGATAGATGATCGCCTGCAGTGAAAGCTGCACCCCGATAACAAACACCTGATAGACCACCGTCGCCGCGAAACCGATCACGCCGAAAATAGCGCCGATGAAAGCCATCGACCCGCCCAGGCTCGACATCAATTCAATGAAACTCATGGCGAGGCTGAACGCGATCCCGACCGCGAACAACGCCAGAATGAACAGCAGATAAACGACGAAAATCGCCCAGAAATAACCTGCGGTTAAACGAAATGCGCCGAACAGCACTAATCGGTTTTCTGCAGCCGAACCGGACAGGAACGGCGACAGCCTGACATTTACAAAGACCAGCAAAGGCGCAGCGATCAACCCGCCCAGCATGACGCCGCCAAGCGGACCCGCCATATTTGCAAAATCGGCTTCGCTTGGCTGGAACGACGGGTCCCGCGCCGATTGCTGAACGAGCGCAAAGAATTCCCGGCTTGCGTCAAAAAAATCGCCGGGGGAGGCGCCGCCAAGCGCAAGACCAAGTATGACCGCCGCGATCATGATCACATAATTGATCGCGTTCAAAATAAGCTGCGCCATGAACACGCGCTGCGCCGGTCCGTCAAAGCGGAGTTGCATAAACCCCGGCCTGTCTTCGCCAAGCGCAACAAGCCGGTAAACGGATGCAAACATGCCGGCAAACGCGACCATCAGTATAATGGCGGCGATGACGCCCAGCACAACGGCTGTGAAAGGCGATACGTTTAAGATGTCGCTGAAACTGTTGAGGTCGGACGCCCGCTCGACCCCTTCAATCGCTTCCTTGTCGAAAACGAATTGAATAAAGCCCCACATCAAAACCGCCGTGAGCGCCAGCGGCGCCCAGGCAAAACGGAACACTGTCAGCCAACGGTAAAAACCGAACTGAAAAGCCTCATTCAGGATTTCGCCCGCTGGCACGCGTCCAGACATAAGTCTCGCCTCTTTGTTCAAACCAGAGGGGTCTTTTATGCGCCCGCTTCGCTCTCGCGGTAAAGCCTGCCGTAAAGCCCTGCTGTCACGCCATAAGTGAAAAACAGCCAGACAATGTTGATCAGGATTTTCGTAATATTCCAGATCCAGACGAATGTGGGCAGCACCCAGTCGCCGGTAACGCCGCTGTTTACTAACCGGGTTGAGACAGCGGTGGCCTGATAAAGAAGATTGACGACCCAGGGCAGTAATACGCTGAGAAGCAGGCCATTGATGATAAAGACCTGCACCAACCCCATAAACAGACCAATGATGAACAGGACGACAAAAAGAGAGAAAATGTTCCAGCCGCGAGTTACGCGAAACGTCCCGCCGAACCCGAGCGATTTTCGGCAAACAGCGACGCCCGGATAGGGATAAAGCCGCAAATTGAAATAACTGACGAGCAGATAGGCGACGAGACCGACAATCAAAACCGCATCCACAGGCGTGCCGGTCAAATTTTTCGCAGCCTCGCCGCTTAATTGAACGACTTGCTGATAGCTTGCCAATACTACCGGCCGCAGCAGGAAGTATCCGCCCGCAAGAAGACCGGCGGTTGCAAAAAACGTTACGAGACCGCGCAAGAATATGTTGCCGCCTTGCTGTGCGGCGGACCTGTTTCGCGGCGAAAAGTGAAAGAACATGATCAGCCACAACGCTATCGCGAATGGCGCAGCGAACGCTGCTGGCAAAGCATGGCTGTAAACCCACGCCATGCCCTGATCGGCAAGACTGGCGCCTGCCGTCGTTAATTGAATCGTATGCAGGCTTTCCGGATCGGGAAAGACTGCGCGCGTTTCAGCCATCGCCTCAACAATGTATTTCAGCGCGTAATAAGACGCTCCCGCGATAGGACCGAAAACCAGGACGGCAACAAGTAGAAAACTAAGAATGCTGGAAATGATAAACCGGATCTGATCCGGTCCGAACGGCGCCCTGACAAAACCAGGGGCAGGCTTTTCTCCAAGCCCTGCATAACGGATCAGCGGCGCCATGAACGACGCCACCAACACAGTCTGCAGCACAGTAATGCCGGCGGTAATCGCCCACATGCCGGCGGCGTTATTTTCAAAACCTCTGGCGGCATGCTGCGTTGAAAGCTGCGTTGCGGTCAGAAAAGTCGGAATGTCTTCGAAGGTTATGACGCGGCCGGCTATGATCGACAGATAACCGAAAATTGCGGCCATATTTGCAATCAGGAGCAGAACAATCGGCAGCCAGGAGACGCGCGCAATGGTCTCCATGCGGCGGCCGCCGAAATTCAGCGCGTCCCCAATCACCGGAAAAATACGCAACCCCATCCCGAACCCCTCTCGCGCCGTCACACCGGCGGAATTTGTCTCAGGCTAACCGGAAATCGCGCCTCTGGCCAACTGGTTGATGCTGCTCCATTAACCACGTTTGTCGCAGGGTGAGACCTCGCCCATTTGCGCTCGGCTTATTCTGCACTAGAAGCGCAGGCCTATGAGCGAGAAAAAAGCAATTCATGTCATCGGCGCGGGTCTGGCCGGGTCGGAAGCGGCGTGGCAGGCGGCGAATGCCGGAGCGCGGGTGATCCTGCACGAGATGCGGCCCGATCATCAAACCGACGCCCATCAGACGGACGGGTTCGCGGAACTCGTCTGCTCCAACTCGTTCCGTTCCGACGACGCTGAGAACAACGCGGTCGGCTTACTGCACGAAGAGATGCGACGCGCGGGATCGCTGATCCTGAAAGCGGCCGACGCCAACAAGGTGCCGGCCGGCGGCGCACTGGCCGTTGACCGGGATGCGTTTTCCTCTGCCGTTACTGAAGCGATCATGGGCCACCCAGAAATCGAAATCAGGCGCGAGCAGATTGACACATTGCCGCCGGAGGATTGGGACAATGTCATTATCGCCACCGGCCCCCTCACC
>DGNI01000177.1:0-7428 GCA_002388885.1 Parvularculaceae bacterium UBA4496
TGATCGACGCCTGCCTGCATCTTATCAAGACGCCGAAAGCGCGCACGCAGACGCTGCTTAGTCACGTGAAAGGTCCGGACTTTCCGACCGGCGGCGTTTGCATCGAAGACGCGGCCTCCATGGAGGAAGCCTACGCGACGGGCCGCGGCGGATTCCGCGTGCGTGCGCGCTGGGAAACGGAAGACCTCGGGCGCGGCAAGTATCAGATCATTGTCACCGAAATTCCGTATCAGGTGCAAAAATCGCGGCTGATCGAAAAGATCGCCGAGCTGATGCAGGCGAAGAAGTTGCCTGCGCTGGCCGATATTCGCGATGAAAGCGCGGAAGATATTCGCCTGATCCTGGAGCCGAGGTCGGGCAATATCGAACCGGCGGCGCTGATGGAGTCCTTGTTCAAGGTCACCNNATCTTGAATCGCGCTTCTCGCTCAACATGAATGTTCTCGGCGCTGACGGCGCGCCCCGGGTCATGGGCCTGCGCGACGTGCTGCAATCCTATCTCGACCACCGCAAGGACCTGCTGGTCCGCCGCACGAAGTTCCGCCTCGACAAGATTGCGAAGCGCCTTGAAATTCTCGACGGGTTTTTGATCGCCTATCTCAATCTCGACGAGGTGATCCGCATTATCCGTTATGAGGACGACCCCAAAGCGCAATTGATGAAAACCTTCAAGCTGTCGGAAGTGCAGACCGAAGCGATCCTCAACATGCGCCTTCGGTCCTTGCGCAAGCTTGAGGAAATGGAGATCAAGACCGAACACAAGGACCTCAAGGCCGAACAGAAAGCGCTGACGGCGCTGCTCAAATCCGACGATGCGCAATGGAAAAAAATCAGCGAGGAGTTGAAAAACGTTCGCAAGATCTTCGATTCGAAATCCCATCTTGGCCGGCGCCGCACAGATATTACCGATGCGCCGGCGATCGAAGATATCGACCTCGATATACTGGTTGAAAAAGAACCCGTCACCATCGTCATCTCCGAAAAGGGATGGGTCCGGACCATGAAAGGTCATGTCGAGGATACGAAGTCGATCAAGTATAAAGAAGGCGACCGCGAACATTTTATTGTGCGCGCCCAGACGACCGACAAATTGATGCTGTTCGTCACCAATGGAAAGTTTTACGCGCTTGACGTCTCCGCTTTGCCCGGCGGGCGCGGCCATGGCGAGCCGATCCGCCTGATGGTCGACATGGGCAATGACGATGCTGTTGTCGCGGCGTTTATCTTTACGGGCGGGCGTAAGTTTCTGGTGGCGTCATCATCCGGTCACGGCTTCATCGCGCCCGAGGATGAATGCCTTTCGAACACCCGCAAAGGCAAGCAGGTTTTGAATGTGCCCGCGGGGGCCGAAGCCGCCGTCTGCCGTCCGGCTCCAGCGGCGATCGGAAAAGACGACATGCTGGCGAGCGTCGGCGACAACAAGAAGTTTCTGGTTTTTCCGGCGGAGGAATTGCCGGAGATGACGCGAGGCAAAGGCGTGGTCCTGCAGAAATTCCAGAAGGGCGGTCTTTCCGATGCGAAGCTCTTTTCTCAAAAGGAAGGCCTCAACTGGACCGACCGTTCGGGCCGGGTGCAGACCATCGATGACTGGAAATCCTGGCTCGGCAAGCGCGCACAGTCCGGCCGCCTCGCTCCGAAAGGGTTTCCGACGTCAAAGAAATTTGGCGCCGATACGGATTAAGCGGTAAGTTGAGCCATGTCTGAACGCCTAGACCTTGCCCTCATTGCCTTGCGGCAGATTTTGCGCGCCACGGAAATCAGCTCGCGCGCTCTGGCGAAGGAGTGCGGCCTGACGCCGTCGCAGTTGATCATGTTGCAGGTGATCGACAAAGAAGGCGGGTCCGCGACGCCAAGCCTGATCGCCAAGAAGCTTTCACTGTCTCAGGCGACAGTGACCGCCCTGATCGACAAGCTGGAAGGCAAAAAGATCGTTCGCCGGAACAAGGACAGGGAAGATAAGCGGCGCGTGCTGGTGGAGCTGACCGCCAAGGGCCTTTCCACGCTCGAAGACGCGCCGAGCATTTTGCAGCAGCGTTTTGAGCGCGGCTTTGAAAAACTCGAAAGCTGGGAGCAATCATTTCTCGTGGCAGGGCTGGAGCGAACGGCGATGCTGCTCGATGCCGAAGACATCGACGCCGCGCCGGTGCTTGACGTGGGCGCCATCAACACGCCGGCGGAATAGGTGGTATTTTGACGGCTTGCGTGAAAATGGCTCCCCGAACTGGACTCGAACCAGTGACCTCCTGATTGACAGTGAAATCAGTAGGCGGATTATATCCGGCAAAAGCGGTTCGACCTAGGACAAAAGCGCCAAATAAATCACCAAAAACAGTTGGTTATTTTGGCCTAGGCAATGGAAGCGGTATGAATCCGCAACAACTCAAGCGATATAATTGCACCAATTCATCGAACAACTTTTGAAAAATATACCAAACGCGGTATAGTGAGTGTCGCCTCCACTAAAAACCGTATTTTAGTATGTCAAAATCACACGAAAACCCCTCAGAAAAAACTCATATACGACTAAGCGACAGCCGCTATGCGGTCGAGTTTAACGTCAAATTCCCCATTGTTCACAAGCAGATTCCCGGCTGGGAAGAAATCAACCCGTTGCTGGAAAAAGGTATTCGCTCCGTTGGTGACAAGCAAAAGCGCTCGACTAATGTTAAAGCGGATATGACCGATACAAGGATGTGGGAATCTAACCAGCCCGCACACGAACAATTTGAAATTATTTGTAAATATGCGCTTGAATTGTGCCTGGCAAGTTCTCCGCCGCAGACAGTTAAGCATTTGCGTCTGGCAGTAACGGATTGCTGGGGTGTTGTGTACCGCAAAGATGAGTTTACACAGCAGCACGATCATTGGCCGGCATTGTGGAGCTTTGGCTACTACATCAACGTATCACCCGACTGCGCTCCCATTGTATTTCCGGACGCCAATCACGCCGTTCAACCCAAAAATGGCATGATGTGTTTGTTTCCTGGCTGGATATCCCATTACGTCCCAAAGCAGCAATCAAAC
Organism: Parvularculaceae bacterium UBA4496; assembly: GCA_002388885.1. Lineage (GTDB taxonomy): Bacteria > Pseudomonadota > Alphaproteobacteria > Caulobacterales > Parvularculaceae > Hyphococcus. Next base: position 3,024 of record DGNI01000177.1, read on the forward strand.
CAGGATCGAGTGATGCTGGCAGGAAATATTACACACTTGTTTGGGGCGACCGCACGCTCATCGTGACCGATGCGTCCTGGAAGGCATATCGCTGCAAGTCCGGATAAATTCAACATCAGCGATAAGGCTGAGGAAAGACACTAGAAATTGCAGTAAGCACCGCTTTAACGCATCGTGTGTCCTGCCCCAAATAACCGCGCCACTATGTCCTTGATATTCTACGAAGATGTGCAGGCAGCATTGCAGCGATGAAGGCATATTCAATTTGCTGCGTCAGATAACGTTGAGATTAGCTTCAGGCAGTGACATCGCATCCGTATGCCGATCAACACGTGACGTAACCCTGATCGTGCAGCCAGTCTTCGGGTGACAATGAGCCTGGTTCAGATGGTAGATTGAACTGGCTGGAGATTCCGCATTTCAGTCGCCAGATTGGACGGCAGCATAGTTCCCGGGGCTGACGGTCTGTTGTCCAATGATGAGTTGGCGGAATTCGACTCCGACGGTCGCTGTAATGAAATTAGATTTTGGGCGACTTACAATAACGCCCGTCCGACAGTCAGGTAATCAATAAGTTAAATAACAAAATGAAAATTCCACACGCGTCCCGAATGTCGGAGGGATTGCTTCGCATGGAAATGTGGCTGACAGCGATTGGCGCGACGGCTGTAAGTATTGTTGATAGGCATAGGTCGATTGAACTCTATTCCGCCAAGAGTCATTTTGTGGCTCGTTTATTCGATCATTTCGTAGTTGGCCGCCGAGGTCCGCTGCATGAGCGGGATCAGCCCGAATGCGTGATTCAAATCGAAGTTGAAGTTCGGCGGCATAAACACTTCCACGAAATGGCGGAGGCTCACAAAGCGCTCAATCGGGTGCTTTGGTGCAGTCCAGATTACGCAGGCATTAATTATTTGCCCAAAGCAAAAGCCCGCAAATCCAATAACTTATTGATTTTAATGGCTCCCCTTCGTGAATGCGTATCGAACTTTGTGCCAGGCGTCTAAGCCTGAATTTCTGGCGGTTTTACAGGAACTGGGCGCCCCAATGTGCAATGCCAGCAGGGCTAGGTTATGAACATTCTGACATGACTCACAAAAAAGCGTCCAGCCATGACAAACCCAAGAAAGCACAGCCGGACGCTATGCGCCGCCCAAGGAAAGAGTGACCGGCGGCGCTAGTTGATTGAAGATCTAAAAGACGTTGGCGGCTCCTCTTCGACGTTCGAATGTCTAACAAATACGCTCGAATGCGCTCCGAACAATTGGTTGGATTCTGGATTGTCTATCCGATAATTCCAGATAATCTGTGTCTTGTATGGACCGATTACAGGCAATCCAGATTTTCATTCGCGTCGCAGAGCTTCAAAGCTTTGCGGCGGCGGCCGACGACTTGAATCTATCTCGCACGCTGGTTAGCGAACGCGTCAAAGATCTCGAAGAGAGCCTCGGCGTTCAATTGCTGCATAGAACAACGCGAAAGGTGAGCCTGACAGAATCCGGCGCACTGTTTCTCGAACGTGTTCGTCCAGGGGTAGACGTTATTTCAGAAGCAGCGGCTGAAGCCTCAAATCTTTCCGCCGATTTGCGCGGCGCCTTGCGGGTCAACGCGCCGTTGAGCTTCGGCATGCGTCACGTCGCGCCGGTCGTCGGCGAGTTTCTTAAACAGCATGAACAGGTCTCGATTGACTTGACGCTGAACGACCGCCGGGTAGATCTGATAGAAGAAGGCATTGATATCGCCATACGCGTGAGTGCGAACCTGAAGGACTCAACGCTTATAGTGCGCAAGCTAGCCGTCTGCCGCATCGTCCTGTGCGCCTCGCCGGACTATCTCGAAAATCACCGGAAAGTCCGCAAACCGGGCGATTTAATCGATCACCCATGTCTGACCTTTACCTACTATTCGGAAGGCCTCGACTGGAAATTCAAGCGAAAAAAGGAAGTCGAAAGCGTTAGGATCGAAAGCCGCCTGCGCTGTAACAATGGCGACGCTCTTGTTGAAGCGGCCGCTGCGGGCGCCGGTATAACATTGCAGCCGGCATTTATTGTCGGCTCGGCCCTGGACGACGGAAGGCTTGTCGAGTTGCTGCCTGGTTGGCGAGCTAATGATCTTGGCGTCTACGCGCTTTATCCGCCGGGCCCGTTCCAACCGGCGAAAACCCGCGCTTTCATTGACCATCTCGTCAATCACTTCAGCAGGTCGCCATATTGGGCGACATGAAACTATCCGCATTTCACGGATAATAAAATCGCAATATTGCGTATTATCCGAAGCGATTGCCCCCGCTATATACACCGCGACCAATCAAGGAGGATATTATGCAGTCGCTTGAAAAATATACGCCGCACGCCCTTGGCGCCCTGCGGGTCGCCGCCGCGCTTCTCTTCATGGCGCACGGAACCCAGAAACTTTTCGGTTTTCCAGCACCGCCGGACGGCGGTTTGCCGGAAATGTGGTCGCTGTTTTGGATCGGCGCTTGGATTGAGCTGGTCGGCAGCGTCTTACTTGTTGCCGGTCTCTTTACTCGTCCGGTCGCGTTCGTGCTTTCAGGACAGATGGCTGTCGCTTACTGGATGTTTCATGCGCCGGCGAATTTCTATCCGGTGCTGAATGGCGGCGACGCCGCAATCCTGTTCTGCTTCGTGTTCTTGCTGCTGGTGTTTTCAGGGCCAGGCGCTTGGAGTCTTGACGCCTTGCGCCGGACACCGCGCTAAACAAGAGACCAATAAAATTTAATCACATCACGCATAGGAGCATATCATGAAAAATCCTTATGAAGTCGCTGTACTTGTTGGCAGCCTGCGCAAGGATTCCGTAAACCGCAAAGCAGCCACTGCGCTGGTTCGGCTTGCGCCTTCCAACCTCAAATTCCGGTTCCTGGAAATCGGGGACCTGCCTTTTTTCAACGAGGATGTAGAAGCGAGGGAAACGCCTGCTGAATGGCTGCGGTTTCGCGAAGAACTCTCGGCGTCCGACGCCGTTCTGTTCGTCACGCCCGAGTACAATCGATCTGTACCGGCCGTATTGAAAAACGCCATCGATGTTGGATCACGGCCCTATGGCGCAAGTTCCTGGGCGAAAAAGCCTGCAGCAGTCGTAAGCGTATCGCCCAGCGGGATTGGCGGTTTTGGCGCCAACCATCACCTGCGACAATCACTGGTCTTCCTCGACATGCCTGTTCTCCAGCAACCCGAAGCTTATATTGGCGGCGGCTGGGACATGTTCGATGAACAGGGCGAATTCAAGAGCGATGATACGCGTGCGTTTTTCAAGAGCATAATCGATGCGTTCGGCGATTGGATCGAACGCACCGCCGGGACTTCATAGTTCATTGCCCGCCATGCCCGATTAGCTAGAGGATGAAACGCGGAAATGATCGAGACGCCAACTACTGTAGAAGTCCGGATGCCCGCCTTGTTCGTGGGCCACGGCAGCCCGATGAACGCTCTTGAAGAAAACGGCTACACCCGCGCTTGGCGGCGTATCGGCGAAACACTTCCGCGGCCGCGCGCCGTTTTGGCGATTTCAGCCCACTGGTATATCGGCGCAACGGCGGTCACAGCCATGGCGCGGCCGCGCACCATCCATGATTTCTACGGCTTTCCGAAACCTCTATTTGACGTTGAATATCCGGCGCCTGGCTTTCCGGAGTTGGCGGGTGAGATCGCCGAACTTGCAAAGCCGGTCTGGGTCGGGGCCGATCACGATCAATGGGGTCTAGACCATGGAACCTGGAGCGTCCTCACTCACATGTTTCCGGGTGCGGATATTCCTGTGGTGCAGCTATCGATAAATGCGCTGAAACCGATGGATTACCATCTCGAACTCGCGCAACGCCTTGCAGCGTTGCGAGACAAAGGAGTGCTGATTCTTGCCAGCGGAAACGTGGTCCACAATCTGAGGCGCATCGATTGGAAGGCTGAGAATCACGGCGCCGATTGGGCGCATCGGTTCGACGACGCCGTGATGGAGCAGATGACAGACAACCCGTCCGATATTCTCAAAACGCTTGAACACCCGGACTACAATCTGGCGGCGCCGACGCCGGACCATTTTATCCCGCTACTATATACAGCTGGCCTCGCCGCAGAGACGGGAGACGCTTCGCCAATCGTCAAGGGGTACTCGCTGGGATCGCTGTCGATGACCTGCTACGGCGTCGGCATGGACGGTCTCGCCTGCATTGAAAGCGATGCTGCAGCGGTTTTGCCAAAAAACGCGCTGAGCGATGGTTGATCTGCTCTCCCAAAACTCCATTCGCCCGCGGGTCCGATGTTTAGAAGCGGATCAAGCCGAGTTGACTCGCGTCAAGGGTTCGAATCAAAAAATGGGGTCGCAATTATTATGCGCTAGTTCGTTGAATATGTTGAGAGAATTTAGTGGCTCCCCGAACTGGACTCGA
>DGNI01000177.1:7461-7661 GCA_002388885.1 Parvularculaceae bacterium UBA4496
CGCCGTTGGAACGCGGGCTATAGCAAAGCCGCGATAGCGAATCCACACTCTTTTGAAGTTGCGGGCTTATTTTTTGTGGCGCCCTCCATTGGCGCACCTGCAAATGAAACTGTCACGAACCGGCTCTGAGAAGGCGCTTCCGCCGGGCGGGGGAGCGCTGGCACAGGCGCTTAATAGCGAGACGGCCGCGTTTGGGGGAA
>DGNI01000069.1 GCA_002388885.1 Parvularculaceae bacterium UBA4496
GCAGCACGCCAACCGCTTCCCGGTCAGGCGTCTCAACAAACTGCACAGCGCCGTCGGGCAGGCCGGCTTTTATGAGAGCGTCAACAAAACATTCGAATAGCGCCTTGTTGGTTTCGATGCATTCCGAGCCGCCGCGAAGGATGACGGCGTTGCCAGCCTTTACAGCAATCGCCGCGGCATCGACGGTCACATTGGGCCGGCTTTCATAGATCACGGCGATGACGCCGATGGGCGTTCTTATACGCTCAATTTCAAGACCATTGGGCCGCGTCCATTTTGAAATGAGTTTGCCGACGGGATCATCCAGCGCGGCGATATCTTCAAGCGCCTTTGCAATGCCTTCAATCCGCGACGGGTCGAGCGCCATTCGATCAAGAAACGCGTCCGCAACGCCCTTTTGTTTCGCGGCCGCAAGTTCTCTGGCGTTGACAGTGAGAATTTGTTCCGAGCGTTCTCGAACAAGCGCGGCGGCAATTTTTAGCGCATCATTCTTTTTTGCGGTTGACGCCGAGACCATCGCCCGCGCGGCGTCTTTCGCGCGCGCGCCAAGGGCGCTCATGTAGCCCTCCAGAGTCTTGTGTGTTGACGATGCGTCCGCCATCTATTCCGCTTTCATCACCAGATCGTCTTTTTCCACTACCGCCGGACGGCGGCGATAACCGAGGATCGACTCTATCTCATCGGACTTGCGCCCTGCGATTTTTTTTACGTCTTCAGCATCAAACGCAGACAGACCCTTGCCGATGACAACGCCATCGGGCCCGATAACCTCGATAGCGTCGCCGCGGGCGAAATCGCCCGAAACCGACGCGATCCCGGCAGGCAACAAGCTGGCGCCCTTGGCGAGCGCCCTCGCCGCGCCGGCGTCAACCCTGATGCTGCCCGCCGCTTTAAGGCGACCCGCAATCCACTGACGACGCGCCCGCGCGCGGGTGTTGGAAGGCTGGAACAACGTCGCTTTGCCGCCTGTAAGAACGGTTTGCAACGGATGATCGACAAGGCCAGGGGCGACAATAGCCGCACAACCGGCGCCGCAGGCTATTTTTGCCGCCGCAATTTTGGACGCCATGCCGCCGGCGCCAACGCCGGCTTCCGTATTCGGGCCAGCCGCCGACGCCTCAACCTCCGGCGTGATCGCATCAACAACGGAAATATGTTTCGCCGCCGCATCTCGCCGTGGATCCGCCGTGTAAAGACCATCGACATCAGACAGGATCACCAGCAAGTCCGCCTCGATCAACTGCGCCGTATGCGCTGCAAGCCGGTCATTATCGCCATACCGGATTTCGCTGGTGGCGATCGTATCGTTTTCGTTGACGAGCGGCAGCGCGCCAAGATCGAGCAGCGTTCGCATGGTCGCGCGCGCATTGAGATAACGCCGGCGCCCTTCCGTATCGTCGAGCGTCAAAAGAATCTGGGCAATGTTGATCTCGTGCGGTGCGAATGCCGCCTGCCATGCCTGCGCCAAGGCCACCTGCCCCGCAGCTGACGCCGCCTGTTTTTCATCNNAGCCGCAAAGCGCCCGAAAGGCCAAGCTTTTGACGGCCCAGCGCAATGGCGCCGGACGTGACCACCGCAACCTCGACGCCTTGTCCGCGCAGTTCGGCAATGTCGGCGGCCAAGGATGACAACCACGCCTCGCGCACAGATCCGCCATCGCCGCAGAGAATCGCGGAGCCCACCTTGATGACAAGGCGTTTTCCGGCGCACGCCGCCGCCGCGGCGTCAGGCGCCGCGTTCGAGGTCTCCAGCACTGACATGGTGGTGTTCTAGCTGAAGCTTCTGCCGCGGCGCAAAGCGTTTTCCGGCCGTCCCGGGTCAAGCGCCGGAATTCTTGTCGCAATGCGCTGAAGGTCGGCAAAAATACTGCCGACTGTCGGCGCCCGCCCGGCGCCTTTGCCCTCGCAGGTAAAGGCCCGCCCATCGGCGTTAACGATCCGCAAGGCGTTTCCTTCACGCTCCACCTTGCGAAAGAATGTATCATGATCGACTTTTTCGAACGCGACGCGGGCGTCGATTTGATCGTTCGCATGGCGGGTGATCTTCGCGAGCTGTTTCCATACGCCGCCGCCTTTGGCGAAAGCGTTCGCCCTTTCAGATGTTAACGGTTCGACACGGATGGCGTTCAAGTCGACTTCCTGGCCGAACGCCTCATAGGTCAGGATGGAAATCTTCGCACGCGCATCCTCGCCGGAAAGATCAGCCGTCGGATCGGGCTCTGCAAAGCCGGCGTCCTGCGCGCGTTTGACGGCGCCGTCGAAACTAGCGCCGTTTTTCATCGCCGAAAGAATGTAATTTACCGTGCCGTTCAAAATCGCCGTGATCTCACGCGTCTCGCCTTCGCCGCGCGCAAGCTGCACAGTCTCAACCATCGGCGCGCCGCCGCCGACGGAGGGCGCATAAGTCAGAAGTGCGTTGTTTTGCGCAGCGTGTTTGTGAAGCAGCGCCAACGCGCCGGCAATCGCTTGCTTGTTGGCAGTCACGACACAGACACCCTGCGCCAGTGCAGCTTCAATCAGGCGCCGGCCGGCCTCGCCCGAAGGCAATGCATCGACTACCACATCGGGATGCTCGACCAGCATGACCGCCGGATCGGAATAAGCCCGGAGCGATTTTAATTCTTCCGCGCGCTTCTTACCCGGATCGCGCACCAGAGCGGCGCAAAGCGCGTAAGGTGTTTCGGCTTTCGCAAGCTCAAGCGCGGCGCCTTCGCCAATGACGCCAAGGCCCGCCACCGCAACTCGCAGTCGGCGGGGCGCGGACACGCTCGCGTCATTCAATGATATTTCCTTATCTGCAACATCTAGGCACATTTGCTCGCCGCCCCTTTCGACAGATACGCTACGTTGTCAGCGCCGGCAGCCTCAGCCTTATCAAGCGCCGTGAATATATCTCGCACAAGATCGTCCTGATGCTCAAGCCCGACGGAAAAACGGACCAGCCGGTCGGATATGCCGGCGATTTCGCGCGCTTCCTGCGTCATCGACGCATGGGTCATGGTCGCCGGCGTGCAGACGAGGCTTTCAAAGCCGCCAAGGGACTCCGCAATGGTAAAGATGTTCAACTGCCGCAAAAGCTCGATCACGTCGATACCCTCTGCAAATTCCACGCTGAACATGGCTCCGAAACCGGCCTGCTGCGCTTTTGCAATGTCGTGACCGGGATGTTTTTCGAGGCCGGGATAAAAAACCTGCGCCACACGATCATCGGCGGCGAGCGCGTTCACCACGTCGGCGGCCGTTTTCTGCTGGCGCTCAATACGCGGGAACAGCGTGCGCAGCCCTCGCAGCGTCAAAAATGAATCGAACGGTGCGCCGGTGACGCCGGTACAATTCGCCCACCAGGCAAGCTCGTCGCCCAGTGCTTGGGTCTTCGCAATCACCGCACCGCCGACAACGTCGGAATGGCCGTTGATGAATTTCGTCGTCGAGTGAACGACAACATCGCAGCCGAGCGCCAGCGGTCGTTGTAACGCCGGTGACAGGAACGTGTTGTCAGCCACCGTGATCGCGCCGCATTCCTTGGCGAGCGCGACGACCGCGCGAATGTCAGTAATCCGCAAAAGCGGGTTCGACGGCGTTTCGATAAGAACGAGTTTCGGCTGTTTCGCGAACGCGTTCGCCAGTTCTACAGGGTTTGTCTGGTTGACGTAGGCGAGTTCAAAATGACCGCGCTTGGCGCGCGCCGTCAAAAGGCGATGCGTGCCGCCGTAACAATCGTGCGGCGCCAGCACCACGTCGCCCGGATCGACGAGATTGAGAACCAGATCGAGCGCCGCCATGCCGGACGACACCACAACGCCGCGGGCGCCGCCCTCAAGTTGCGCCAGCGCGCCCTCAAGCTGCGCGCGGGACGGATTGCCCGAGCGGCCGTAATCATATTGCGGCTTGTCCAGCGGATCGTTCCAGCCATAGGTCGCTGACAGATGGAGCGGCGGCGACACGGCGTTATAGGCCGGGTCCTCGGCTACGCCGGCGCCCGCGATAATGGTTTCCGGACGGAATTGTTCGCTCATGAGTTACGCTCCTTTGAGGAAGTCTTTGATGTGGGGGCCGATGACGCCGGGCTCTTTCAAAAAAGCGTCATGGCCGTAAACGGACGCGATTTCGACAAAGCGCGCTGCGGGGATAGCATCCGCGAGGCGCTTCAAGTCAGCGGGCGGCGACAGGCGGTCGCTCGCCGCTGCAATGACCAGCGTGTCAGCCTTGATTTTTTCAGGATCAGCGCGGTGCCGATCGACGGAATCCGAGAGTGTGAGATAGCGCTCGGGCGCAACGTCATAGGCCTGCCCGCGTGCAATCAGATATTCGCAGATGTCGTAAGGATCGCCCGCGGTTTTTCCCTTCGCAGCGCTATCGAAACGCTCGCCGAACTCCTCCGGCGTGCGATAGGAAACCATGGCGAGTTGCCGCGCGAGCGAAACGCCCTCCTCCGGTCGGCCGCACTGCTTCGCAAATTCGATGATCCGCCGCTGTACGCCGCGCTGCGCCGTCGCTGCCGGATTCGGGCGGTCGGGCGCGGAAATTGTAATGAGTTTTTTGATCCGCTCCGGGAAAACTTGCGCGAAACAAAGCCCGACCATGCCGCCATATGACGCGCCGGCGAAGGCGTGAAGTTCATCAACGCCGATAATGTCGAGCGCATGAGCGAGCGCTCGCGCCTGATCGGCAGTTGAAATCGTTGTCGCAAGCTCGCCCTTGTTGGGCAGGAAGTCGAACCCGACGACACAGTAACGGTCGAGATCGACGGCGCCGCCGGCGTAAACGAAATCGCGCCACCAGCCGCGGTCCTCCGCCGTGTCGGCGATGATCCGCCCCGCGGAAACGCCTCCCGCGGCAACCACGGCGGGCTGGGTCAGATCGCCGTAAATGCGAACCGCAAGTTCGGGCTTCGACAGTTTTTCACCGCTGTCGAGTTCGATATCGACGGGCAGAAAGACGCTGACTTCGCAATACGACACCGTCTTGCGAAGATCCGCCTGTTCCGTTTCGATTTGCGCGCTGCTCACTGTTCGTCTCTCGCGTCCTTTCCAAAACCAGACTCCGTGCGTCACGGGGCCAACTCATTATGGAAATTCGCTGGAGACCAAATCGGACGACATGCGTCGTTGCTCGTCCCACTCATCTCTCGAGAAAGGAA
>DGNI01000181.1:0-10888 GCA_002388885.1 Parvularculaceae bacterium UBA4496
TGTCTCGGCTGGAAGCGAAATAGCTTCCGCAGGCGCCGTCGTCTGCGCCTGACATCGGGCGACTTTTTCAAGCCGTTCATACTTTTTTAACCCGGTGGAAAAATTATGCGCTCGAACTGATTCGGGCGTGTTCCGTTTCTGTTCCGTAATTAAGCGCGAAAAAAGCGTGGTTTGAAGGCATTAAGCCTTTGACCGCCCATAAATTCCCATGCTATCCCATTTCAGCCCAAAAATGAACGGGCAAGGGGCGGCGCGCGCCCGACCGAAAGGGCGGTTGGCGGCAGCGCTGCGGCGGAGGATGCGGCATGCGGCGCGAGACCGGGGCCCGGTTTTTTGGGTCCTACGTCAATAAAATCGACGCGAAAGGACGGCTGGCGACGCCGGCGCTGTTCCGCCGCGCGTTGAATTTGCCGGAAGAAAACGTCGTCTACTGCATCCCTTCGACGGAGGAACCCTGCATCGAGTGCGGGGGCGGGGACTACATCGACAATCTGATGGAAATGATCGACCGGCTCGATCCGTTCTCTCCGAAACGCATCAGCCTTGAGCGCACCATCGCCACACAGATGACGCCGATCTCGCCTGACAAGGAAGGGCGCATCAATCTGCCAGAAGAATTGCGCGTGCATGCGAAGCTGAACGGCGAGGCGCTGTTCGCCGGTCACGTGCGGTCATTTCAAATCTGGAATCCGGAAATTTTTGCGACGGCGCTTGAAGAAGCGAAAAAAATCGCGAGCGACGCGCGGCTTTCCTTGCGGAACCCGACACCAGCGGGAGGAGCCGAGTGAGCCAGCCCGCGCACACGCCGGTAATGTTGAACGAAGTGCTCGCCGCGCTCGAACCACAAAATGGCGGCGTCTATGTGGACGCCACTTTTGGCGCCGGCGGGTATTCACGCGCTATCCTCAACGCCGCCGACTGCACGGTCTACGGTTTTGACCGCGACCCCACGGCGATCGAACGCGCGAAAGAATGGGCGAAGGAATTTGCAGGGCGCCTGTTTCTTATCAATCGTCCATTTGCGGAAATGCGTGAGGCGCTCGAAGAAGAAGGCGTCGAAATTGTTGACGGCGTTGTCTTCGATGTCGGCGTATCTTCCATGCAACTCGATGAAGCCGAACGAGGCTTTTCATTCCGGCGTGACGGGCCGCTTTCCATGCGTATGGACGGCGGCAAACCCGACGCCGCCGACGTTGTGGCAAAGGCCGAAGCAAGGGACCTTGCGGCGATCTTCCGGAACTATGGCGAGGAAAAACGCAGCGCCCAGCTTGCAAAAGCCATCGTCAGGGCGCGCGAAAACGAAGCGATTACGACAACTGGCCGCCTGGCGTCCGTGATCGAAGCGGCGACGCCCGCCGCTGCGCGCAAGAAAATTCATCCGGCGACGCGCGTTTTCCAGGCGCTGCGAATTTTCATCAATGATGAGCTGGGTCAGCTGATCGCAGGCTTGCGCGCGGCTGAAAGATTGTTGCGCCCGGCCGGCCGACTGGTGGCGGTGACGTTTCATTCGCTTGAAGACCGGATCGTCAAACGTTTTCTTGCGGGCGGCGAGAGCGCAAAGGGCGGCTCGCGTCATTTGCCGCCTGCTGAAGAAACGCCCGCGCCGTTCCAGCTTTTATACGCAAAGGCGATTGCTGCAAACGCGGATGAAGCAGCGCAAAATCCGCGTGCGCGATCGGCAAAATTGCGCGCGGCTGAACGAACAAACGCAGCGCCATTGGCGCTTGATGATTTTGCGCTTGGCGCGCCGAAGCCTGTTGAGCTATCATTTTTAAACGGAGGGTGATGAATGATCCGTATCACAACTATATTCTTATGCATTGTTCTGGCGGCGGCGGCATTCGGGCGGTATCGTGCGGAGGTCTCGGTGCGCGAGCTGCGTGAGGAAATCGACCGGATCGAAACCAGCCAGGTTGAGGAGTTGCGTTCGATACAGATGCTGCGCGCGGAAATCGCCTATCTCGAAAATCCGGAACGGCTGGCGAAAATCGCTGAAGCAAAAACCGAACTGCGTCCGTCGAACGGAGAGCAGGTCCTGAGCGCGCAGGAATTCGCCGCGGCGTTCGGCGTTGATGCGCAATCGCTGGAAACAGATGCGCCGCAAAGCGATATAATTCTGAACGCCATGGCAATGGCCCAGTTGACCGAAATTGAGTCAGCCAACGCCCAGTAGTATAGTTAAAAGGACGCTTTCTCGCGTGTTCGGCAACAAATATAAACGAGGAAAGCCTCAGGCCTATGTGATCACAGAGGCCTCAGCCGAGGAAACCAGGCACGCGCCGCTGCAGGTGCGCGCGTCCGGCGCCCGGGGGCGCTTCGCCGAACGCGCCCGCATGCGCGTGATGATGTGCGCGGTCGTTTTTGTATTCATTTTCGGCGCGCTTGGCGTCCGGCTGGCGTTTGTTTCATTCGGGCAGTTGCCGGAGTTGAGAAACCATGCAGATGCCCCGGCTGCGGACCTGCCGCGGCCCGAGATTGTCGACCGCAACGGCGCGCTGCTTGCTGCTGATTTGCCAGTGATTGCGCTTGAAGTCGCCGGACGCGAGGTCTGGGACGCCGGCGAGACTGCGCAGAAACTTGCGAACGTGTTGCCGGATATCGATCCGCTCGAATTGACGCTGAAACTAGAAGAAGGGCGATATGTCGAAGTCCGTTCCGATTTAACGCCGGCAGAACGGCGAGCCGTGTTTGATCTCGGTCTACCCGGCGTGCGTTTTGAGGCGCGCGTCGACCGGTTTTACCCGCAAGGCGCGCTCGCCGCGCATGTGGTTGGTCATGACGAACCCGGCAAAGGCGGGGTCATGGGGCTTGAAAAGGCGGCGAACCGGTATCGCGGCGAAGGACCATTGCGGGCGTCCATCGACATTCGCGTGCAGCAGGCGCTTGAAGACGAACTGACCGGCACAATGAAAAAATTTCACGCCGAAGCCGCCTGGGGCGCGGTGATGGATGTTGAAACCGGCGAGATTATCGCGCTCGCCAATGTGCCGGATTTCGATCCCAACGAACCGGGCGCCGCGCCGGACGATTTTCGCCGCAATCGCGCCACCTATGACCGCTACGAACTTGGCTCGGCCTTCAAGGCGTTCACAGCGGCGGCGGTGATCGATGAAGGGATCGCGAGCGAGGGGACAGCTTACGACGCGCGCGGAAGCCTCAAGATCGCCGACCGTACGATCACGGATTTCCACGGAGAAAATCGCATTCTGAGCTTGTCTGAAGTAGTGCAGCATTCATCGAATATCGGCGCCGCGCGAATGGCGATGGAAATCGGACCCAAAGTGCAACAGCGGGTGCTGAAATCGCTCGGGCTGTTCGATGCGTTGCCAATTGAACTTAACGAAAATCGCGCGCCGCAATTGCCCGCCCAATGGGGGCCGGTTGAAACGGCGACGATTTCCTACGGTCACGGCATTTCAGTTACCCCGCTGCATCTTCTGGCGGCTTACTCTGCGGTGGTGAATGGCGGCGTTTACAGAACGCCGTCTTTCATTGCAGTCGATGAGGCGCCGGAAGGGCGGCGGGTTTTCAAACCGGAAACCAGTACGGCGATGCGCCGCGTGCTGCGCCGGGTGATTACGGACGGTACGGCGCAGTTCGCCGAAGCGCGCGGTTATTATCCCATCGGCAAGACGGCGACGGCGGACAAGGTGTCCAAAACTGGCGGCTATGAAAAAGATGCGCGCATTGCGAGCTTTGTCGGCGCCGTGCCGGGCTATGCGCCGCGTTATGCCATATTGATTACATTCGATAATCCGCAGGCGATCGAAGNNCGGCAGGATGGAACGCTGCGCCGGCGTTTTCGCGGTTTGTGGAGCGTGCATCGCCGTTACTGGGTCTTGCGCAAGTAAGCGAGACGACGGCGCTCGCTTCATTTATTTCAGGCGAGCCGCCAGCGTTTCGCCGGCAGGCGCAACTTTCCATTGAAACCGGGGAGGCGGCGCGTTGAAACTCTCCGAACTTTCCGGCGAAGCGATTTCGCCCGATCCGGTGATCGCCGGGCTGACCGCCGACAGCCGCGCCGTGACGCGCGGTTTTCTGTTTGCGGCCCTGCCGGGTGTCACCATGGATGGAGCCAAATTCATCGGCCAGGCGGAGGAGCGCGGCGCAGCCGCCGTGCTCGCGCGTCCGGGCGTCACGTCGCGCCTGCCGATTGTGATTGATGACGAGCCGCGCAGACGCCTCGCGCAGATGGCGGCGCGGTTTTTCCCGCGCCAGCCGGAAACGATTGCAGGCATCACCGGCACAAACGGGAAAACTTCGACAGCGCGGTTTGCAGCGCAATTATGGTCGCGGCTAGGGCGGGCGTCGGGTAGTCTTGGCACGCTCGGCGCGCAGGCGGCCAGATACGATCGCAAACTCATCCACACGACACCCGATCCGGTGATGCTCCATGAAACGCTGCACCAGATGAGCGATGCGGGCGTGACGCATCTCGCCATGGAAGTGTCGAGTCACGGTCTTGCGCAACACCGCGCAGACGGCGTGAAGTTCAATATCGCGGCCTTCACCAACATCACGCAGGATCACCTCGACTATCATGCGAGCTTCGACGACTACCTGGCCGCAAAGGCGCGCCTGTTCGATGAGTTACTTGCCGATGACGGCGTTGTGGTGGTCAACGCCGACGGAGAGGGCGCGGACGACATAATTCGCATTGCAAAGCAACGCGGTTTGCGCGTCATCACGACGGGCGCAGAAGGCGAGGATATCAAAATCCTCCACGCCGAGCCGCAGATGAATGGACTTGAACTTTCCATCTTTGTGGAAGGTGGGAAACGAAACGTCCGGACGCCGCTGATCGGCGCGTTTCAGGCGGAAAACGCAGCGCTTGCGATTGGCCTCGTTATGGCGTCTGGTTTTGAGGCTTATGAGATCATTCCGTTGCTGGAAAACGTTTCCGGCGCGCCGGGACGGATGCAGAATGTCTCAGGCATTCACGGCGCCGGCGTCTTCGTCGACTACGCCCACACTCCAGATGCAGTGGCGACGGCGCTGAAAGCGATCCGGCCGCATGCGAAGGGCCGCGTCATCGCGATCATCGGCGCGGGCGGCGACCGCGACAAAGCCAAACGCCCGCTGATGGGCGCCGCGGCGCATGAAAACGCGGATGTCGTGATCGTTACGGACGACAATCCGCGCAGCGAGGATCCGGCTGCGATCCGGAGTGAGGTTTTGAAAGGGTCTCCTGACGCAAAAGAAATCGGCGACAGGGGCGAGGCTATCGCGGCGGGGGTCGCGATGCTGGAAGACGGCGACGTGCTGTTAATATTGGGGAAGGGGCACGAAACCGGACAGGTGGTGGGGGATCAAACGTTGCCGTTCGATGACGCGGAAGTTGGTACTCGCGCTGTCGCGAACCGCATCAGGGAGCTCGGGCGATGACGAATGCACTCGAAAAATTATGGACGGCCTATGAAGCCGCAGCCGCCACCGGCGGTGCGCTTTGCTCACGCGGCGGCGATCCGAAACGCTGGGAAGCCGAGGAGTGGTGGGCCGGCGGCATCTCTATTGATACGCGCACCTTGAAGCCGGGCGATATTTTCGTTGCGCTTCGCGATGCGCGCGACGGACATGAGTTTTTGAAGAACGCTTTTGAGGCGGGCGCTGCAGCGGCATTGGTCGCTCGCGCGCCCGAAAATGCGCCCGAAGGTGCGCCATTGCTGGTCGTCGGCGACACGCTCGAAGGGCTTCGCGATCTCGCCGCCGCCGCACGCATGCGCAATTTCGGCAAGCGCGTTGCCGTGACAGGCAGCGCGGGCAAAACCAGCACCAAGGAAATCCTGCGTGCGGTTTTGTCGAGCGCGGGCGCCGTCCACGCTGCGGACAAAAGCTTCAACAATCACTGGGGCGTGCCGCTGACTTTGGCGAAGCTTCCCATGCGCGCGGACTTCGGCGTTTTCGAAATCGGCATGAATCATCCGGGAGAGATCACGCCTTTGACCGGCCTCGTACGCCCGCACGCCGCCATCGTCACCACGGTTGCGGCGGCGCATCTTGAGTTTTTCAAATCCGTCGAAGAAATAGCGGAAGCCAAAGCCGAAATCTTTTCCGGTCTCGCACCCGGTGGCATCGCCGTGTTGCCGTTCGACAATGAGTTCTTTCCGCTTCTGAAAAAACGTGCGGAGAAGGCAGGCGCCGCGTCGTTTGTTTCATTCGGTGAAAAAGACGGCGCCGACTTCCAGTTGCTCAATTACAAAGCGCATGGCGCAGGCGCACAACTCAAAGCGAAAATCAAAGGCAAGCCTCACGAATTCGCCATTGGCATTCCGGGCCGTCATCAGGCGGGGAATATGCTTGCAGCGCTCGCTGCGGCGGAGGCGGTCGGCGCTCCACTCGAACCTGCCATCCGGGCGCTTGCCAACATCACGCCGGCGGAAGGGCGCGGCGCGCGCGCAAAGATTATTGTCGATGACGGCGAAGCGACGCTGATTGATGAAAGCTATAACGCCAACCCCGCATCCATGATGGCGGCGATCGGTCTCCTCGGGGCAAGCGAACCGGACAAAAGCGGCCAGCGTATCGCCGTCCTTGGCGAAATGCTGGAGCTCGGCCCCGATGGGCCTGCTTTGCATGCGAGCTTGGCCAAGGCGTTGGTTGCGGCCAAGGTTGACCGGGTCTACGCAGCAGGCCAGTTGATGCGCCATCTCTGGGATCAGTTGCCGCCAAATATGCGCGGACTTCATGCCGGCGACGCCGTCGGCCTTGTGGGGCCGGTGCTCGACGCGGTCGGCAATGGCGATATTGTCATGGTCAAGGGATCAAACGCTTCTAAGGTAAGCGCTGTTGCGCGCGCGCTAAAAGACAGCGGCAAAGAAGAAAACATAGAAGGCCGGGCCTGATGCTGTATCATTTGCTGACCCCTTACGCGGATCAGTTCCAACTGTTCAACGTCTTTCGCTACCTGACGTTCCGAACCGGCGGCGCGATCATGACGGCGCTGTTGATTGCATTCCTGCTGGGCCCGCCGCTCATCCGCTGGATGCGCAGGAAGCAAGGGCGCGGCCAGCCGATTCGCGAGGACGGGCCGCAAAACCATATTATCGAAAAAGCCGGCACGCCGACCATGGGCGGGGTGCTGATCCTGCTGTCGCTCGTTGTCGCGACATTTTTGTGGGCGCGGCTCGACAATATATATGTGTGGATCGTCATGGGCGTGACGCTCGCCTTCGGCGCGCTCGGCTTTATCGACGACTATTTGAAGGTCACCAAACAGACCGCCAGCGGCGTGGTCGGCAGTCTGAAATTAGCCGTTCAGTTTGCGGTGGCGCTGACAGCCGGATGGTTCTGCATGGATGCGCTGGCCTCGGCGCCGGACGCGCCGGCCGGGCTCGCCACCGCCGTACCGGTGCCGTTCGTGCCGATTGATATATTCCAGAGCTGGTTCAATGCGCCGGGCGTGCCGCTGGGGCTGTTGATTATTCCCTTCGCAGCATTTGTGATTGTCGGCGCGTCCAACACGGTGAACCTCACTGACGGTCTTGACGGTCTCGCCACCGTGCCGGTGATGATCGCTGCGGGAACCTATGCGCTGATCGTCTACCTCGTCGGAAATATTATCTACGCGGACTACCTCGGCGTGCCTTACGTTCCGGGCGCCGGCGAGCTCGCCGTGATCTGCGGCGCCATCATCGGCGCCGGGCTCGGGTTTTTATGGTACAACGCGCCGCCCGCCGCGATCTTCATGGGCGATACGGGCTCGTTGGCGCTCGGCGGCGCCATTGGCGCCATAGCCGTTGCGTCAAAGCACGAAATTGTTCTCGCCATTGTCGGCGGTCTTTTCGTGCTCGAAGGTCTTTCGGTGATGATCCAGATTGCGTCATTCAAACTGACGGGCAAGCGCGTCTTTCGCATGGCGCCGATCCATCACCATTTCGAACATCTCGGCTGGAAAGAGTCGACAATCGTCATCCGCTTTTGGATCATCGCCATGGTGCTGGCGATGATCGGTCTTGCAACGCTGAAACTGCGATAGGGCTCCATGATTCTGATCCCTGACGTAAAGCGAAAGAATATTGGCGTCTTCGGCCTTGGGTTGTCGGGCATCGCAACCTGCGAAGCGCTCGTCGCCTCGGGCGCGCGAGTCTATTCCTTCGATGAAAATCGTCAGGTGCGGGAGAAAACCTCGCAGACCGAATACAGGTGCGAGCATCCGAAGAACTGGCCGTGGAAGGAAATGGATTTCCTGGTGGTCTCGCCCGGCGTGCCGCTGACCCATCCGAAACCGCACGCTATCGTGCGCAAGGCGCGGATGGAGAAAGTCCCGGTGATCGGCGACACGGAATTGTTTGCGCGCGCGCTCAACAAACTCGACGAACGCGCCCGGCCGCGCGTTGTGGGCGTCACCGGCTCCAATGGAAAATCGACCACGACGGCGCTGATCGGTCATATTCTCAAACAGGCGGGCGAGGACGTTTATGTCGGCGGCAATATCGGCGAGGCGGTTTTGTCGCTCCCCGCATTTGAAAGCGACGCCATATACGTTCTTGAGCTGTCGTCGTTTCAGCTTGATCTCACTGAAACGCTCCGACTCAACGCGGCGGCGTTCCTGAACCTGTCGCCCGATCACATTGAACGGCACGGATCGGTTGCAGGTTATCTGAAATCAAAAAAACGCATTTTCGCGAACCAAACCAAAGACGACCTCTCCGTTATCGGCGTTGACGATGATTATGCGCAAAGCGTCTGCACGGAACTGATGGCGAATGATACGAGCGAAGTGCGGCCCGTTTCGTCAGGCAGCGCGCTCGGCCGCGGCGTTTATGCGCTCGACGGCAAGATCTATTGCAATCTCGACGGCAAGTCGCTGCTGGCGGGCGATCTTGCGCGCGCGCGTTCGCTTCGCGGGCCTCATAACTGGCAGAACGCCGCCGCCGCTATTGCCGTCTGCGAAAAATTCGACGTGTCGCCGGCGCTTGCTATTCAGGCCGCGCACCGGTTCGAAGGGCTGGCGCACCGGCTGGAAGAAGTCGGACGCAACGGCAAGGTACTGTTCATCAACGATTCAAAAGCGACCAACGCCGACGCGACGGCGCGTGCGCTGGGCGCGCTTGAAAATATCTTCTGGATCGCCGGCGGCAAACCGAAAGAGGGCGGCGTGGAAAGCCTCAAACCGTTGATGGACCGCGTGCGCAGCGTCTATCTGATCGGCGAGGCGGCGTCGCAGTTTGAAGAACAGCTCCGCGGATCGGCTCATTGCGTTCTGTGCGGCGATCTTGAAAAGGCGGTTGCTGCGGCAAGCGCCGATGCGGCGCAATCGGATGCGATTAATCCGGTGGTGCTGTTGTCGCCGGCTTGCGCATCCTACGACCAGTTCAGGAATTTCGTCGAGCGCGGCGACAAGTTTCGCGAACTCGTGGCTGATCTCGCCTCAACCAATGGAGAAGCAGCGTGAAGCGTCTGTCGCGTCTTGATGACTCGCCGTTTGCGCGGTTGTGGTGGTCCATCGACCGGCCAAGCCTTGCGATTCTGTCGCTCATCATCGTCATCGGTTTCGTCGTTCTGATGGCGGCGGGTCCGTCTGCGGCCATGCGCATCGGCGGCGTCAGCGAGTTTCACTTTCCGGCGCGGCAACTCATTTTTCTGGCGCCGACATTGTTCCTGATCATGGCGCTTGCCTTTTTAACGCCGCTGCAGGCGCGGCGTCTCGGCGTCATCGTCTTTCTCGGCGCGCTCGCCGCCATGGTGCTTGTGTTGCTATTCGCCGGTGAAGTGAACGGCGCCAAGCGCTGGCTTTATGTTGGCGGATTTTCCCTGCAGCCGTCGGAATTTGCAAAGCCCGGCTTTGTCATCGCCGCCGCCTGGATGCTGGCGGAGGGCGCGCGCGATCCGAAATTTCACGGCGGCGCCGTCGCCATCGGATTGTACGGATTGTTTGCGCTGCTTTTGTTGTTGCAGCCAGACTTCGGCCAGTGGGCGCTGATCACAGCGGTCTGGGCGGTGATGTTTTTCGTTGCGGGCTGGAGCTGGCTGTGGATCGCGGGGCTGGGCGTCACCGGCATGGGCGCGCTGACGGCGGGCTACATTTTTTCCGATCACGTCGCTGCGCGCCTCGATGGTTTCTTAAAACCCGGCGCCAACGAAACCTATCAGGTGGACCGGTCGGTGGAGACCATCGCCAATGGCGGGCTGATCGGGCGGGGCGAGGCGGCGTCGGTCAAAGGCGCGCTCCCCGATGCACATACGGATTTCATTTTCGCGGTGGCGGGCGAGGAATTCGGGTTTGCGCTCGCCGTCCTGATCATCGTTTTGTTTGCGATTTTCACGGCGCGGGTCATGGCCGTTGCGGCGGGGCTGAAATCCATGTTCGCTCAATGCGCCGTAACAGGGCTTGCCGCACTGATAGGGTTTCAGGCGATCATCAACATTGGCGTCTCGCTTCGCGCGCTTCCGGCAAAGGGCATGACGCTGCCGTTTATTTCCTATGGCGGCTCGTCGCTGTTGGCGACGGGGCTGACGGTCGGGCTGATTTTCGCCCTGACGCGCACCCATCAGGGCGTCTTCCGGCGCAAGGACATCATGCCGTGACATTTGACGGTCCCATTGCGCTCGCAGCGGGCGGCACCGGCGGACATCTGTTTCCGGCCGAGGCGCTTGCGCAGGAATTGAAACGCCGCGGTCATCGCGTTTTGTTGGTTACTGACGCGCGCGGCGCGCGTTATGCGCAAAATTTTCCGGCTGACGAGCGGTTTGAAATTTCCGCCGCAACGCCGTCTATCGGCGGGCCGGTGGCGAAGGCGGCGGCGGCGGTGTCGATTGCCGGCGGTTTGTTTACATCGTTGCGTGAATTCAAAAAAAGAAAGCCTTCCGCTGCGGTCGGGTTCGGCGGATATCCCTCGCTGCCCGCCATAAAGGCGGCGGCGCTGATGAACATTCCTTACGGGGTGCA
>DGNI01000181.1:10991-11144 GCA_002388885.1 Parvularculaceae bacterium UBA4496
TCGAAGTCGGCAATCCTGTCCGCGACGCCGTCTCGGCGCTCGACAATGCTGCTTATCCTTCGCTTGATGGCGATATCAACCTGCTGATCTTCGGCGGCAGTCAGGGCGCAAGCATTTTTTCCGACGCGCCGGTGAAGGCGATTGCGAGCCTGC
>DGNI01000182.1:0-1647 GCA_002388885.1 Parvularculaceae bacterium UBA4496
TTCTCGGCGACCACCGAGACGCACCCCATGCGGCGGGGCGAGAGCGTTTGGGGGCGAGCCGATCTTCCGCGCCATTACCAATCGGAATAAACTCGGATATTCATAAGGATTGAATTGATCTGGGAGGAGCAACGCGTGAAGACGATCCATCTCACAGCGGCCCTTGCCGTTGGAATAACACTGTTAAATCCGGTTTCGGCTGAAACCATCATTCACAACGTCAATCTCGTCACCATGGGCGATGACGGACTCGTTTCCGGCAAGGCGGTGGTCATCGACGAGGGGCGGATTACTGCGATCATCCCCGAAAGCGGCGCCGCTTCGCGCGATGCGGCCGTGATCATCGACGCCGGCGGCAAGTATCTGACGCCGGGCATGGTCGATGCGCATATGCACCACTATGACGCCGTGCCTTATGTCAACTATATCGCCAACGGCGTGACGACCGTCATCGGGCTGGGGCAGCGCCGCAGCGCGGAGTCATTTCTGGCGCTGCGCGAAGCGATCGAAGCCGGAGAACAAATCGGTCCGCAGATTTACACCGGCTACATGACCATCGCGTCGCATATCGACATCGAAGACCCGGACGAGGCGCGCGACTATGTGCGTAAACTGAAGCCCGACGGCTACGACCTCGTCAAAGTCTACAACAACATTCCGCAAGATGTGTTTGATGCGGTCGTCGATGAAGCGGCGAAGAACGATCTTTCCGTCTTCGGTCATCTGCCGCGTAACTTTCCGGTGGAGTATTCGCTGAGCCACGGTCTCGACGTGGTCGCTCATGCGGAAGAATTCTACTTCGCTTACTTTGGCGGACCGCGTGATCAAGCCTTGCCCGAATTCGACGGATCGGACGTCATCGATCTCGACCGCGCCGACAAGGTCATCGACTTGATGGTCAAACACGACATCGCGCTGATCCCCAACATCGTTTTCACCTTTGTCACCATGCGGTTCTGGGACGATGAGGAAGCGGCCATGGCCGACCCTGAAATGGCCTATTGGCCGGAAGTCGCGCATGACGCCTGGCGGCAAAGTAACGGCGCCCGCCGCGATCAGATCGACAAGCGGATGCTGCGCGACCGCGTAAAATACAATGTCATTCACGATTTTACGCGCCGTGCGCAGGCGGCAGGCGTATTGATCGCGACCGGCACCGACGCGCCCGAACGTGGCGTGTTGTCCGGCGCCTCCGTGCACAGCGAGATGCGTGAACTGGTGAAGTCAGGCCTGACGATTGAACAGGCGCTGGCGGCGGCGACCAGCAATGGCGGCAAGCTGATTGAAAAATACATCGACAAGGACGTGCGGCTCGGCGTTATTGCGCCGGGATACGAGGCTGACCTTGTGCTGGTTTCGGAAAATCCGCTCGACAATATCCGCAACATGAAAATGATCGACGGCGTCATGGTGGACGGCGTCTGGCATGACCGTCATGCGCTCGATGCAATGCGTGATGCGCTTGTAACCGCCAAATAGGCGCGAAACGATTGTGCGTTGATGCGCGGCGGCGTATCACGGCGCCCATGAACTTCACCGATATCGGCATCGTTCTCGACGCGCGCGCTCATGGGGAAACCCATGCGGTGGCCGATGTGTTTACCGAACATCATGGAAGATGGGCGGGGCTCGTTTATGGCGGGCAGG
>DGNI01000182.1:1716-2191 GCA_002388885.1 Parvularculaceae bacterium UBA4496
GAGATGGCCCATGCGCGCGCCGGCGAGGCCATGGGCGACCGGCTCTCGCTCGCGGGGCTTTCCGCTGCTTGTGCCGTGGCGCTGGCGACCTTGCCGGAACGGGAGGCGCACATGCGCGCCTATCAGGCCATGGCCGTGCTGCTCGGCGCACTTGATAATATTGACGTATGGCCGGCGCTGATGGCGCGTTGGGAATTAGGGCTTCTCGCGGAACTCGGGTTTGGTCTGACGCTCGATCGTTGTGCGTCGACGGGCGCGCGCGACAATCTGATTTACGTGTCGCCGCGGTCCGCCTGCGCTGTGTCTGCGGAGGCAGGTGAACCGTACAAGGACAAATTGTTGCCGCTGCCTGCATTCTTACGCGGCGCATCGGTGGAGGCGACGCTGAGCGAGGCCATCGATGCGCTCAGCACCACCGGGCATTTCATTGAAACGCGGATTTTGCATTTGTCGGACAAGCAACTGCCTGAAGCGC
>DGNI01000182.1:2286-4477 GCA_002388885.1 Parvularculaceae bacterium UBA4496
CGGTGCGTAGTTATCCACGGGTTTCAGACTGCCCGTATAATCCTTCTCCGTTGTCATTCTGAAAAAGCAGCGAATGAGTGAAAGGAACGCACAAATCATGACGGAAAAAGTTGTACAACTTTTCGCTACAGCCCAGCAAAGACGCCGGATTAACGCGGCGGCAAAGTTGTACAACATCGGATTAGGGCGCGAGCAATTCGGCAATCTTTCCAACCGTGCGCTCGGCGTTGGAAACGCCGTTCACCGGCGGACGGCCGAAATAGCCGCGCACGCCGGCGTGGATCATGTCAGGCATCACATGTTTGATGATGCGTTCTTCGCGTTTGGCGATGTTCCAGTCGGAATAAGCCGCCGTCGCCCAGCGGTCCGAAAACATGATTGCGCCGATGCGCTGGATGTTGTCGCGGTCGCCCACGATGTGATGGAACCGCCGCACATATTTAAGGCCGGGATCGGAGGCGACGACGCCGCCAAGGCCGATGACGTCAATCGGCGCGGCAAGCCGCGCCCGCAGAAACGCCGCGGCGCCGATCGCCACCTGCGCGCCGCCCGAATAGCCGATAATCGCCACGGGCGCGCCGGACCCGCGTCTATACCCCGCTTCGAGCAGCGCCTGTTCGATGACTTTCGCCGCGCCCTGGCTGAAGATCGGCCCGTAACGGTGATCGGCGGAGACCATGACCTGATAGATATTGCGGATATTGGTGAGAACCGAAAGCAGCGTCTGTTTTTCGTCAAGCTTCAGCTTCTGCACGCGCCGCCACAGGCGGTCGAACAGCCGAGGGCTTTCAAGCAGCGGTTCGCCCTTCGGCGAATAGGGAAAAACGTCGCTAACAATTTTTGCCTGCGGCAGATGTGTTTTCAGCTTGCGGATGAATGCTTTCTCGCGCGGCAGAAGAAACCGGCCCGACAGAGACGCAATACCGGAAAGATAGACAACATATTGTCGTTCTGCGCCGTCGCTGGGCGCAAGTGGCGTTTCGCTATGCTCGAATTCATCTTCGGTCCAGCCCGCCCACCAGCTCAGGGTTTCGAGGGGCGACAGCGCGGCGGTAACCATCAGCGCGACAGCGCCGATAACAAGGACGGTGAAAAGCAGGGAAGGGATCAAGATTTCTTCTCCCCGCTGATCAGATGCGCGAGGTCCTCGATGATCTGTTGCGGCGACTTGTCGAGCGGCGAACCGACAACTGCGTGGCGCAGGCGGCCGAGCGGTTTTGCAAGCGCATGACCGAGCCACGAACGCACCCCATAAGACAGCGCCCAGCCGGCGACGCCGCAGAAAACCGCGGCGCCGAGCGGCAGGGCGAGCCCGACATGCAAACCGAAAATGGCCAGCGTCATCGCCCAGGCTTCGAGCAGATGGCCGAGCGCCAGTCCGAAATATGGCGCGATGGAAAAAACGCCGAACAGCCGCGGCGCAAAAGCGAGAGAGACGACGCCGATAACGCCGGCGATTTCACCAGGACCAAGCATGCCGACCCGCGTCAGCGGCGCGACTACGATGGCGGCGGCGGCCCATGCAACGGCGGTGAGAACATAAGTGAGGCCGGTGAAAGCAAGACTCGCCAGAAACCGGTACAGCGCCACGCGATTGACGACGAGAATCACCGACTGACCGAGCATTTCCGACACGCCCGCGAGGAAAGCGATCAGGATCGCAGCCGTTTGCGCCTCGCCGGACGCCGCCGTCTGCAAGAACGCATCTGTGGAAAACCGGATCGCCCTCCAGGCAAGCTCGATCAGGAACAGCGGAAAGGCGAGGATGTCGGCGAGAATTTCCATGTCCTTCAGCCAAATAGCCGAAGCCGCCGGTGGGGCAAAGTGAAGGCTGGCGGGCCCATGCGATTCTGCTAGAGACTGCCCCTATGAAGCGTACGAAAACCAAAACCGCCAGAAAGAAATCCGCCAAGACGCAAAAGCCGGCGAAGCCTGAGGATATTTTCCTTGAGCCGTTCGACGAGGCGCTGTCGCAGCGCTACCTCGCCTATGCGCTCTCGACGANNNNGGCTGAAGCCTGTGCACCGGCGCATTCTCTTCGCCATGCGGCAGATGAAACTGAACCCGACCGGCGGATTCAAGAAGTCCGCGAAAGTCGTCGGCGAGGTCATGGGTAATTTTCACCCGCATGGCGATCAGGCGATTTATGACGCCATGGTGCGGCTCGTTCAGGATTTTTCCGTGCGCGTGC
>DGNI01000032.1 GCA_002388885.1 Parvularculaceae bacterium UBA4496
AGTTTGGCGATCTGCGCGTCAGAAACTTCAGGGTGATTGCGCACCATCCAGGCGATGGCGTCGGGGCGATTCTGACGTTTCGACACCGGCGTGTAACGCGGACCTTTGCGGGGCTTTTCAGCGACGATGGTCTTCGGCCGCGCAATTTTCAGTTTGTATTCTGCGTCGGCTTCGCCTTTTTCGATTTCTTCACGCGAAAGCTGGTGCGTGGTGATCGGGTTGATGCCGCGCACGCCGGCGCCGACGTCGCCATCGGCGATGCCTTTTACCTGCAACGGATGAAGCGCGCAGAAATCGGCAATCTGGTCAAAGGTCAGTGACGTATTGTCGATCAGCCAGACAGCGGTGGCGATTGGCATTAGCGGACGATCGGACATTCGGGTCTCCAATATCGGGCGCCTTGAAAAGCGCTTAAAAGGTTTCTTATGCGGCCTCCGGGTCTTCGGAAGCCGCGCTAACCGCCGTATTTTCGGGGAAAGCGTTTGCTGGGGGCGCATATAGCCCCTTTGACCCGCCCCGCCAAGGCGGATTTAGGTGATTTTGAGAATGATTTTGCCGGTGTGGGCGCCGGATTCCATGCGTTCATGGGCTTTTGCGGCTTCGGCAAGGGGATAAAGCCTGTCGATTGCGGGCTTCATGGCGCCGCTCTCAATCCTGGGCCAGACATGGGTGCGAATGTCCCTGGCGAGACGCGCTTTTTCATCGAAAGACCGGGCCTTCATCGTGGAGCCGGAAAGCCGCAGGCGGTTGCGCATGATCATGAGGATATTGACCGTCGCCTCCGCGCCTCTGAGGAAAGCGATAGAGACATGCCGGCCTTGCGGGTTAAGGCAGGCAAGATTGCGCGGCACGAAATCGCCGCCAGTCATATCTAGGATGACATCGGCGCCGCCGCTTTTGGCGATTTGGTCATCCCATCTGTCAACTTTGTAGTTGAACGCGTGGTCAGCGCCGAGCGTGAGGCACGTCTCGCATTTTTCACTTGTTCCCGCGGTGGCGATGACTTTCGCGCCGAAGGCTTTCGCCATGGCGATGCAGGTAACGCCGATGCCGCTGGTCCCGCCATGAACAAGCAGAGTTTCACCGGCCTGCAATTTTGCATCATCGAAAACATTCGCCCACACGGTGAATACCGTTTCAGGCAAAGACGCGGCCTCTTCAGGCGACAACCCCTTTGGAACCGGCAGGCATGAGCCAGCATCGGCGATGGCGTATTCGGCGTATCCGCCGCCGGTTAGAAGCGCGCAGAGCGCGTCGCCCGCTTTCCAGTCTTTGACGTCCGGGCCGGTTGCAACAACTTCACCGGCTACTTCAAGACCGGGAAGATCGCTTGCGCCGGGCGGCGGCGGGTACATCCCCATGCGCTGCAGCACGTCTGGCCGGTTCACGCCTGCCGCCGCAACGCGGATCAAAACCTCGCTGCCTTGAGGGGAAGGCATCGGGCGTTCGGTAAGCCGTAAAACTTCCGGCCCGCCGGGCTCCGAGATTTCTATCGCCTGCATGGTTTTTGGGATGGCCATGATTGTTCCTCTTTGCGGTTACGCATCCTTGCGTTTGCGTCCATGATTTCGCAAAGTCGGCAGCCTCTTGCAATGATCGGGAGACGCACCATGGATGACGAACCGCTCAACGAAAAGCCGGACATGACACTGAAATATCTGGCGAAGCAGGATCTTTATACGCTGTCGGTCAGCGATCTCGATGAACGCATTGAGGCGTTGAAGACGGAAATCAAACGCTGTGAGGCGGCGAAAACCGACCGCGGCTCGACGCGGGACGCCGCCGAGAAGCTGTTCAAGTTCTGAAGTTATCCCGGCGTTTCAATCGGATAATCAAACGATTCAGTTAAATATGAACCGTTGTGCAAAATTGACCACAAACGCCCCGGCATACAATGTCGCGAAAAGCAGCAACGTCCAGAACACGGCGATGACGGCGGCGTTTTTGGACGCGAAAATCGGATTGTTTTTAAGATCTTCTTTGAGGCGGTCGGCGCTTCTGCGTTCCTTGCCTGCGATTATTCTCACATAATATTTGCCGAGGTGAAGTCGAACGTCAGCCGGTTGCGCCTGCGCCGTCGATTTTTTAACAACTTCCTCAATTGCCGCTCGCTGCGATACCGTCAGGGTATCGCTGACATCGGCGCCGAGTTCTTTCCAGAACCAGTTCATTTCCTGGGTGTCGGCAACGGCCTGGCTCTCTGACATGGCTATCTTCTCACGAAAGGGTTGCGCGCATCCGGCCGGATATTCTGTTCTGACCCGGCCAGGATGGGAATTATTCAGCGCCGGGATAAAAATCCCGCCAATCTGATCGAAAGGTTTTTAATAAAAAAGTTGACCATATCAGCCCTGCCAACGGGCGCCTGCTGTTGCCGTTTTGGAAGTGCAACAAGAGCGCCGTTAAGGTCTGATTTCATGGGGCCGGCTGGCGTCGCCAGCCTTACGATCTATTCCGGCAACGGAATATGCTCGGTTTCTTCAGGCGGCAGGGTGAAAATGCTGTTTTTGAACCCGGCTTCGGCTGAGGCTGTCCAGTCGGCCTTGGCTTTTTCGATGCGGGCCTCGCTGGAGGAAACGAGGTTCCACCAGATGAAGCGTTTGCCCATGGGCGCGCCGCCGAGCAGCATGAGTTTTGACGCTTCAAGCGCCTTGATTTGCGGTGCGGCCCTTTCGTCAAAGACGATCATGCGGCCAGCCCCGTACGCTTCGCCATCGATCTCGAGCGCGCCGGACAGGATATAAACCGCGCGTTCGGCGTATTCATCGGTAAGCGGAATGTTCGCTTCTGGCTTCGCCTCTACGCCAAGATAAAAAATTGGCGAGAACGTCTTGACCGGCGATGTCTCGCCATAGGCCGACCCGGCGATCAGCCGCATGGAAACGCCTTTGCGCTCGATTACCGGTAAAGACGCCTTTGGATGATGGTGGAAGGACGGCTCGATTTCTTCCGCGTCCTCGGGCAAGGCGACCCAGCTTTGTATCCCGTGCATATGCTGACCGCTTGCGCGGAGGGCCTCGTCCGTGCGTTCGGAATGCACGATGCCGCAACCCGCGGTCATCCAGTTGACGTCGCCGGGCCGGATGACCTGATCGAAGCCGAGATTGTCGCGATGCCGGATCTCGCCGGAAAAAAGATAGGTGACGGTCGCAAGGCCGATATGCGGGTGGGGCCGTACGTCGATGCCCGTTCCCGGTTTGAAATCTGCGGGCCCCATTTCATCGAAGAAAATGAAAGGGCCGACGGTGCGGCGCTTGGCGTAGGGCAAAACGCGCCCGACGGTGAACCCGCCAAGGTCGCGGGTGCGCGGTTCGATGATCATGTTTATTGAAGTCATTGCTGGAATGTGCGCCTGAGCGCCAGCCCGATCAACCCATTTCGATGATGCGCTTGGTCAACGCTCGGATATCCGCTTCCGCCGATTGGATGGCGGATGAATCATCCGGTCCCATGCCGATGAAAAGCTTATAGCCTTCTTCGAGGCTGAAAATCTGCAGGACCACGCGGCGCACGTCTTCGTCTTTCAGCTTCGGATTGGCGGCGCGCACGAGATAATAAACGAACCGGCCAATCGGGCGGTAAAGGCTGCGCACGATGTCGCGCGCTTCCGGCCCGCTGCCTGCATAGCCCCAGAGCTGGTAGAAAAACTGATGGCTTGTGCGCGCATTACGCACATAGAACTCGACGACATTCAACAGGATTTCAAGCGGCGCGTCGCGGTCCGGTTGAAACTGTTGCAGGTGTTCTTCCACGTAATCGGCCAGTGCTTCGCGCAGCATCGCTTCGAGCAATTCGTTCTTTGTCGGGAAGTGATAGGTGAGATTGCCGACAGCGATTCCCGCTTCGTCGGCGACCTTGCGCAGCGACAGGCTGGCGTGACCTTCATTTGTGAAAACGTGGTTTGCGGCAGTGAGAATGCGCTCGATCGTAAGCTTCGTCCGATCGGGCTTTCCGGCGGCGATCTCCCGCGTGGGCCGGGCGCTTCTCAGGTCATCGAGATGATCGAGAATGGCGGCAAGCGCCTTCTCGGTCTCGGGACTATCGGATAGCGCAGAATTTACATTCCTGTGCGCAAGATTATTGGTCTTGTCTGTTGACGACGTCACCGCTCCCCCCTAAATCCCGGTTTTCGTCTAGGTCATCTGACCTAAACAGGTTTCGCCGGTATGGACAAGACACCGGTTACGCCTGCAATCATCCCGGTTTCCAGTTTCCCGGCTGTGCGGTGTTCTCCCCCTGCTGCACGTCGGGGGGGCCGCGGCGGGTTCGCCCGTCGCGGCCCACTCCAGGCAAAGAACGGAATTTCCTTATTATTCAGCTGCTAAAGGCTGTTCGTTAAGCCATACAGCCAAATCCGATAACGCACGATGAGAGAGCAAGCGTTTCCGCGCGCGGCCGCGCTCCTTGCCCTTGATGCGGCGGCCCTCAGCATCCTGTCGCGGCGCTTCGAGTTCGGGGAAAAGGCCGAAATTGATGTTCATGGGCTGGAACGCCTTTCCGTCGCCCTGTGACAGGTGTCCGCCGGTGATGTGCCCCAACAGCGCACCCAGTGCGGTTGTGGCGGGCGGAGCGGGAGATTGATCGCCGTTCGCATCCGCCGCCGCAAAACGTCCGGCCAGAAGACCGATGGCGGCGCTTTCAAGATACCCCTCAACGCCGGTGATCTGTCCGGCAAAGCGTAACGGAGGCCGTGCATTCAGACGCAGGCCTGCATCAAGCAGTCTGGGGGAATTCAAAAACGTGTTGCGGTGGATGCCGCCGAGCCGCGCGAATTCGGCTTTCTCCAGTCCCGGGATCATGCGGAAGACGTCTGACTGCGCGCCGTATTTCAGTTTCGTCTGGAAACCGACCATGTTGTAGAGCGTGCCGAGCGCGTTGTCCTGGCGCAGTTGCACGACGGCGTAGGGCTTGATGTCGGGGGCGTGGGCGTTGGTCA
>DGNI01000034.1:0-148 GCA_002388885.1 Parvularculaceae bacterium UBA4496
CATCTGGCCCGGCCAGCTGTCGTCGATGCAGAGATTGCCCGACGTCGCGCCTTCGAGCAGCGTTCCTTCCGCGTCGACCAGCACGGGCTGCACGCCGAAGAAGGGCCTGGTCGCCGAGCCGGGCTTCAGGTCCGTCGCGCCCGGCAGC
>DGNI01000034.1:165-7177 GCA_002388885.1 Parvularculaceae bacterium UBA4496
AGGTGTCGACGATCGGGCAGCGCCCCTCGCCCACCACGCGGTGATACCAGAGCCAGGCTTCCGGGTTGATCGGCTCGCCGACGGAGCCGAGCAGACGCAGCGACTTCCGGCTCGTCTTCTTCACCGGCCCTTCGCCCTCGCGCATCAATGCACGAAGAGCGGTCGGCGCGGTGTAGAAGATGTTCACTTCATGCTTGTCGATCACCTGCCAGCAGCGCGAGGCATCGGGATAGTTCGGCACGCCCTCGAACATCAGCGTCGTCGCGCCGTTCGCCAGCGGCCCGTAGAGAATGTAGCTGTGGCCCGTCACCCAGCCGACATCGGCCGTGCACCAGTAGATGTCGCCGTCGTGATAGTCGAAGACATATTGATGCGTCATCGAGACATAGACCATGTAGCCGCCGGTCGTGTGCATCACGCCCTTGGGCTTGCCGGTCGAACCGCTGGTATAGAGAATGAAGAGCGGGTCTTCCGCGCCCATTTCCTCCGGCGTGCATTCCGCCGGCACCTTCGCCGCTTCCTCCGCGTACCAGACGTCGCGGCCCGCCTTCATCGCGACATCGCCGCCCGTGTGGCGGATCACGATCACGCTCTTCACGTCCGGGCACTTCTTCAGCGCTTCGTCGGTATTGGCTTTCAGCGGAATCTTGCGGCCCCCGCGCACGCCCTCGTCCGCCGTGATGACGCAATTGGACGTGCAGTCGGTGATGCGGCCGGCCAGGCTGTCCGGCGAGAAGCCGCCGAAGACGACGGAATGCACCGCGCCGATCCGCGCGCAGGCGAGCATGGCATAGGCCGCCTCCGGGATCATCGGCATGTAGATGACGACGCGGTCACCCTTCTTGACGCCGCGCGCCTTCAGCACATTCGCCATGCGGCAGGTTTCTTCAAACGCCTCGGCGTAGGTTATGTTCTTGTGTACGTCCGGGTCGTCGCTTTCCCAGATCATCGCGACGTCATTGGCGCGTGTTGGCAAATGCCGGTCGAGGCAATTCACGCAGGCGTTCAGCTCGCCATCTTGATACCATTTGATGTGGAGATCGGCGGCGTCGAAGGAAACGTCCCTGATATTTGTGAATGGTTTCGACCAATCAAGACGGCCGGCGATTTCCGCCCAAAACCCTTCCAGATCCTCGCTTGCCCGCGCACGCAGTTCTGCGGCTTTAGCCGTGCTTGTAAGCGTGTTCTTGGCGGCGGCATCGCTGACTTTGATTGTTATATTATCCGACATCTTTTTCTCCGGCGTTTCCGGGAAAAAGTATGCGATTGTATGGAGCGGCGTAAAGGGGCGGCAAGTTGTCCGCCGTAATCAGCTCGAAGGGGCGTTTTTTTATCTGACGGTCTGTTTCATCACGCCGCCAGCGGGAGCGCCCCCGCCGTCCGATACGACAAAGCAGGAAAATTTCCTGTCTTTCAGCGTTTCGCACGCCGCCGCAGCGTCAATTTCCGAGAGTTTTGTCACGCGCGCGCGATAGAGCATCGTGCCGTCTTCGCGGGGCGTCGGCAGCACCGCCATGGCGTTGACGTTAAGGCCGACTTTGCGAACGGCTTTGTCCAACTCTTTTTGCGCCATTTCTTTTGTCGAATAGGCGCCGATCTGGATGCTCCAGCCAAATTCACCGACTGCCTCGGTATCGCCTTCGCCGACAAAGCCCGGTTCCGTCGGGTAGATCGACGCAAGCTTTGTGCGTTCGAATTCATTAAAGTCATCGGTTTCAGCAAGCGCGATCAATGTTCCAATACTGTCGCCGCCAGGCGCTTCCTGCGCGACGTCACCCGCTTCTATCGTCGCTGCGGCGGTCATGATCTCTCCGCGCAGCGATTCGTTGGATGCAATCGTCGGCGCCGCGTTATTCTTCGCGGCCATCGCAGCCACGAGCGTCGGCTTGAGCCGCGGGCTTGGCTTATTGCGGTGCAGGGCGGCGATCAGCGTCGGCTTTTTCTCGATTTCAGCGAATGCGTCATCGAGAATTTTGCGCATATGTGCGTCGCGCGTTCTCGATGAGCGACCGCCAAGCACGACGCCGATCAGGCGATTGCCGTCGCGCGCGGCAGTGGTGGTGAGGTTAAAGCCGGAACGGCGCGTATATCCGGTTTTCAGACCGTCAGCGCCGTCAAAGGTTTTTACCAGCGCGTTATGCGTGCGGTAGGTGCGACCGTCCCATGTAAAACTCTCGTCCGCGAAATAATGAAAATACTGCGGGAAGTCCTGAACCACCCGGCGGCCGAGCGTCGCCATGTCCTTGGCGGTTGTCACCTGCTTGGAGTTTGGAAGGCCGGAGGCGTTGCGAAAGGTCGTGCGGTACATGCCGAGCGTGCGCGCCTTTGACGTCATCTCCTGGGCGAAGCGCCATTCAGATCCTGCAAGTTCTTCGGCGACCGCAACGGCGATGTCATTGGCGGATTTGATCACCAGCGCCTTGATCGCCGTTTCAACTTCAATCGTGGAACCGGATGAGACGCCCAGTTTTGACGGCGGCTGGCCGGCAGCGCGCGCCGAAACGGTAATCTTGGAATCGAGCTTCAGTTCTCCCGCTTCGAGCGCCTCGAAAAGGAGATAAAGCGTCATCATTTTAGTTAACGATGCGGGATACCGGGTCCCGTCGGCATAGCGGTCGAACAGCACATCGCCGGAATCGGCGTGCATCACATAGGCCGCATATTTGGAATTGGCCGAAGCCGGCGTCGCTAAAAGGAACGCGGCGGCCAGGATAAAAGCTACAAACGATACGCTACGAAACGCCATGACCATGTAAGCGAGCCTCGCCCATTCGTTAATACTTATCAATATACGAGAGACGCCGCCCCCCGGAAATCAGCGTTTTTTTTCGCCCAATCCCGCTCCAAGACGCGCCGCCCGGCCATTTCTGGCCTGCTTGTCCTGTATGGGAGCAAACGCCGTGCCGCAGATCGCGCGACGCCCGGATCATGAGCGATCACGGTAAATGGAGCGTTAACGAAGCCTTTACGAATCTGGCTGAAATAAAAATTGTGCAACGCACAAAAAAAGTTCTTGACGCGGGGCCGAGGCATCCATATGTTGCATTGCACAAAAGACGTTCTGACAGACAGAATGTAATTGAATCAAGCTTTTAGCGATTAGAATCGCAAGGGAGTTAAAAAATGGCCGCTACCAAGAAAACCGCGACCGCCGCCGACGTCTTTGATTTCAAGGCTTTCAGCCCGGAATCATTCAAGGATGGCTACGAAAAATTTGCCGAAGGCCTCAACACCTTCGCCGATTTCCAGAAAGAATCGCTTGAGGCTGTCATGGCTTCGGCTGGCGCTTTCGCCAAAGGCGTTGAAAAGCTGACCGCCGAGCAGACGGCATTCTCGAAAGCCGCTTTCGAAGACACCGTCGCCAACGCCAAAGCGGCTGCTGGCTCCAAAACGGTCCAGGAAGCGATTGAGCTCAACAGCGACTTCGTTCGCACGTCGATCGAGAAAAACCTCGGTCAAATCAACAAAGTAGCTGACATCTGGTCAGAAACCACGAAAGACGCCGTAGAGCCGCTTTCGGCCCGTTACAGCGACCTCGTTGAAAAAATTCAGGCTTACCGCCCGTAAGTTCTTATCAGTAACTGTTGCGTGAAAAGGCCCGGTGCGTATCGCCGGGCCTTTTTGTATTTGTAGTTGATACTATGAATCAGCAAAGCCTTTTGTTTGCAGCCAACTTTCCAATTCATTCCAATAGCGTCTTGGCCATTGTCGAGGAAATGCTTTGTTGTGCAGGATCGGCAACGTCACTCGGTTGCTTAAATCGTGTCCGACGTTGGGAAGAGAAAAAACATCTACATCAACGCCTTCCCGCGCCAGTTTATTATAAGTTGCGACTGTTTTTTTGGGATCAACAAGGACATCATTTTCACCTTGAAAGACTGCTAGCGGAGCGTTCAACGCACGAATATCATCGACCGGGTTGTAATCAAAAATACCCCGATACCACTGCCAATAAGGATGATTTCCATCTCCCAGAGTGAACCAGTGTTTTAGCGTAATGTACCATCGTTCATCATTGTAAGCCGTCTGTTCATGTTCGTACGCTTCTTTGCTAACCGTGCCGCGCAATACATTATTTCTCATACGCAACAGGCCAATAGCAGGAGCAGTCGATTCATTAAAACCGGCACTACGCATTTCTGACTCAAGGACCCATTCTTCCTGCTCGGCAGGCGTCGTGGCGGGGGCTCCGATGCCGACGATAAACCGATTAATGTCCGATTGTTGTGCGGCCTGAACTGAAATCCACCAACCTTGGCTAATCGCTACAGTTCCAATTCGATCCGCATCGACGCCGGGCTGTTTTGCGAGCCATTCATAGGCTCCGTTCAGGTCTGAAGCCAAATCCTGGAAAGTCCAATCGCGAAAAGTACCTCCCGAAGCGCCCGTGCCTCGTCGGTCAAAAACAAGCACGGCGTAACCTGCAGCGGTGAGATTACGAACATGGGCCCTGACAACGCCTATCTCGAGAGCGGGAGAGCCGCCGGACCCGGTCATGAACACAATGGCTGGTCTTGGCCGTTCGCCGTCTGCCTTGAATAAAGAGCCTGCTATTTCTACATCGCCAGTCGACCACGTAGCCGGTTCGCTCACAGGCAGCGGCTTAATATTAGGATACCACATAGCGCCGAGTAGGGCGCTACAAACCAACGCTGACGCCAGAACGAAAAAGAGTAAGAATCTGAACATGATACGGCCTTATTATTACGAATGAGAGTAAGTAATTATTTATCCAGAATCGCGATGTGGCAATAGGAAATGTTAAGATTAGCTCGCCTGCAATCCGCTAAGAGTCAGAGAAGTGAAATGAGCTTTTCGAGCTTTAGGAATTTTATGAAGTTACTGAATTATGATGGTGATTCTGTCTTGAATGAATTTGATCCTTACGTGATGAGGACAATTCGAGCATTGCGACGGGTATTTAGGTGACGGTACATTGATACAAATGACGGAAAACGACCACGATAGTGATAAAGGCCCCGGACAAGGTGTTGGCGTCGTCACCAAGACGTCGCCCAAGACCAAACGCCCGTCGCTCTATAAGGTGTTGCTCCTGAACGATGACTACACGCCGCAGGAATTCGTGGTGTGGCTCTTACAGGCCGTATTCAAAAAAGACCCCGAAGAAGCGGTGCGGATTATGATGCATGTTCATCAAAGCGGGATCGGCGTCTGCGGCGTTTACACTTACGAAATCGCAGAAACCAAAGTTGCGCAGGTGATGGAGTTGTCGCGGCGAAACCAGCATCCGCTGCAATGTACGATGGAACGGGAGTAACCAGTGGCGTCCTTCAGTAGAAATCTCGACGAAGCCCTGCATCGCGCCATCGCTCTTGCGACCGAGCGCGAACACGAGCTTGCAACGCTCGAACATCTGTTGCTGGCGCTGACCGACGACCGCGATGCTGCGGCGGTGATGCGCGCCTGCAATGTCGATGTCGACCTGCTTCGCCGCCAGCTTTACGAATTCATCGAAAACGAACTCGCGAATCTGTCGCTCG
Organism: Parvularculaceae bacterium UBA4496; assembly: GCA_002388885.1. Taxonomy (GTDB): domain Bacteria; phylum Pseudomonadota; class Alphaproteobacteria; order Caulobacterales; family Parvularculaceae; genus Hyphococcus. The sequence goes on from DGNI01000034.1 coordinate 5,667, forward strand.
AAAACGGCGAGCAAGCAAAGCCGACAGCGAGTTTCCAGCGCGTGATCCAGCGCGCGGTCATTCATGTTCAGTCATCGGGCAGGGAAGAAGTCACCGGCGCGAATGTTCTCGTCGCCCTGTTTGCCGAACGTGAATCGCACGCCGCGCATTTCCTGCAGGCGCAGGATATGAGCCGGTTCGACGCCGTAAACTACATTTCTCACGGCATTGCCAAGCGCAATGGAGAGAGCCAGCCGCGCACGCCGCGCGGCGTGTCGGAAGAGCCTGAGACAGCGCAAGGAAAGCCGGAAAGCGCGCTTGAATCTTACTGCGTCGATCTCAACGCCAAGGCGCGGGCCGGCAAGATCGATCCGCTGATCGGCCGTGAAGCCGAGGTGGAACGCTCGATCCAGGTGCTGTGCCGCCGCCGCAAGAACAATCCGTTGCTGGTGGGCGATCCGGGTGTCGGCAAGACGGCGATCGCCGAGGGTCTCGCGCGGCAAATCGTCGATGAAGACGTGCCGGAGGTTTTGGCGAAGTCGACGATTTACGCCCTCGACATGGGCGCGCTGCTTGCCGGTACGCGTTACCGCGGTGACTTTGAGGAACGCATCAAGGCGGTCTTGAAAGAACTTGAAGACCACGAAGACGCGATCTTGTTCATCGATGAAATTCACACGGTGATCGGCGNNCGCCGGCGCCACGTCCGGCGGCGCCATGGACGCATCGAACCTGTTGAAGCCTGCATTGCAATCGGGCGGGCTGCGCTGCATGGGATCGACCACATACAAGGAATACCGCCAGCATTTCGAAAAAGACCGCGCGCTCGCGCGGCGTTTCCAGAAAATCGATGTCGTCGAACCGTCGAAAGAAGATACGATCAAAATCCTGTTCGGCCTCAAGCCGTATTTTGAAAAGCATCACAAGCTCGAATACACCGATGAAGCGATCCGGGCTGCGGCGGATCTTTCCTCGAAATACATGACCGACCGGAAGCTGCCGGACAAAGCTATCGATGTGATCGACGAAGCGGGCGCGCGGCAGATGCTGTTTCCGGCAGACAAGCGCGTCAAAGTCATCGGCGAAAGCCAAATTGAGGAAGTTGTCGCCAAGATGGCGCGCATTCCGCCGAAGTCGGTGTCGAAATCCGATACGGAACGTCTCGCCAAACTTGGCGAAGATCTGCGCCGCGTCGTCTTCGGACAGGACGAAGCTATCGACCAGCTTGCGGCGGCGATCAAACTCTCACGCGCCGGACTGCGCGAACCGAACAAGCCGATCGGTTCTTATCTCTTCGCCGGGCCGACCGGCGTCGGCAAGACGGAAGTCGCCAAACAGCTCGGCCTCGTCATGGGGCTCGAACTCGTGCGCTTCGATATGTCCGAGTATATGGAGCGCCATACAGTGTCGCGCCTGATCGGCGCGCCGCCTGGTTATGTCGGGTTCGACCAGGGCGGGCTGTTGACCGACGCTATCGACCAGAACCCGCATTGCGTGCTTTTGCTTGATGAAATCGAAAAAGCGCACCCGGA
>DGNI01000162.1:0-460 GCA_002388885.1 Parvularculaceae bacterium UBA4496
ACGCCAGCCATGGGCGCGAGCAAGTAGGTTGTGTATGCGTTCGCTTGGCGTTCGTTGTTGTTTTACTTTGCCGTATACGAGACGCAGCCCTTGCCCACGGGGTCCAATGCCAATCTTTGAGCGGATCGTGACGGACTCTTTGAGGTTAAGCTCTTCCGCATCATCAAACAGTTGATCTGGAGCGAGCTCGATCGAGGCGCCGGTTTCGTCGAGGTCAATGCGCAGGATGCGCCGCGACCAGGCAAACACCCGTTCGCGCGGCGTGAGATGAGACTCAGACTCAATCAGCCGATCCAAATGCTGACGAAGTCTATCATGCTCTTGTGCCGCAGCACCATCGTTGAGGAGTTCCCGCGACGACCCTGGCGATTGCAGCCAGTTTTCGAGGGCCTGAATGATTGCGGTTTCGAGGGCGTCGGCGGGGACCCGCCACCGTGATTTTTTGACTGCGTCGCCAGCC
>DGNI01000162.1:494-3165 GCA_002388885.1 Parvularculaceae bacterium UBA4496
GTCAGGCGCTCGCCGTCGGCGAAGAGTTTGCCGGTGAGGGGATGGCGTTTTGATGTTGTTGCGCCGTTCCGCTGGGCCGCCGCTTTTAGCTGCGCCTGAACGGCATCCCAGGTTCTCTTGTCTATGATCGCTTCATGGACGCCGTCATGGAATTCCTTCCCGTATCGAACAAATCCGGCATAGATCGGATTGGTGAGGATGCAGTATAGCGGCCCACGCGTGAGCGGATTGCCGCCGCTGCCGTTGGACCGCTTTTTTGTAGTCAGGCTTTCGGCTTGTGCGATCTCGATTACCCTCCTGACACATCCATGTTCAAGATAGGCGTCAAATAGCCTTCTGACAGTTGTTGCTTCCCGCTCATTGACCACCAACTGCTTGTCCACATTGTCATACCCGAGCGGCGGATTGCCGCCCATCCACATGCCCTTGCGTTTCGATGAGGCGATCTTGTCCCTGATCCGTTCGGCGGTTACTTCGCGCTCGAACTGGGCGAAGGACAGAAGAACATTGAGCGTCAGGCGCCCCATGGAACTCGATGTATTGAATTGCTGCGTCACCGAGACAAAAGAGACGTCTTTTGCATCAAAACGATCGACCAGCTTTGCAAAGTCCGCAAGAGACCGCGTCAGGCGATCCACCTTATAGACGACAATCACATCAACGCGGCCCGCATCGATCTCGGCAAGCAAGGCCTGCAGGGCGGGGCGGTCCATATTGCCGCCTGATAGACCGCCATCGTCGAACCTTGTTTTTACGAGCCGCCATCCTTCATGGCGTTGCGAAGCGATATAAGCTTCACAGGCCTCTCGCTGGGCGTCGAGGGAGTTGAAGGCCTGATCGAGGCCTTCCTCTGTCGATTTGCGGGTATAAATCGCACAGCGCTTTGCACCGGTCATGATTGCACCCGCGATGAACGCAATCCGAAGAAGGCCGGACCATTGCGTTTGACGCCAGTGATGGCGAAGGCAATGGCGGATAGGGAGGAGTAGCGTTTACCCTCAAGGTAGCATCCATCATCCGCCACATAGACCTCATAGGTCTTGTCGCGCCATTCGCGCACAAGACGTCCGCCGGACTCAAGCGTTTTGCGCGGCATTGAATCACATGAACTCCTCCGGGAGTGATCAGGCCGTCCTAAGCGAGCGTGCAATGCATCTATCCGGTCGCGCCGAAGCCCATACGCCTTGCGCTGGATCTCGAAAGCGACCGCAAGAATAAGAAGCTTTCGTCCGATGCGCTTTGGCGCTGGTGTTTTGTACAGCTGTTGGTAGTGCTGTTGCAGCGCACGATGACTAAGATCGGTCAGTGCAGCAATCTCCGCCTCCAGCGCCGCTTCGTCGGTGCGCCGGGCCATCATGCGTCCTTCAAATAATAGCGCAGTGTACCGTCAGATTGTTTTTCCGAGATGAGATCAAGTCCCAGTTTCTTCTTGATCGTACCCGAAAGAAAGCCGCGCACAGAATGGNNCCTGCCAGCCCGTGGCGTCTACCAGATCGTTGATGCTGGCGCCGTTCTTACGGCGAAGCCGAGCGATGATGAGATCGCTTTTGGTCTTTGACTTTTTGCCGGTATTCGCGCTCGCTCTTTTTTTGGATGCTTTTCGAGTTTTGTTTGATGAATTCGCCGCCATCTAGGACTCCTTGCCTGTTGCACTGCGACAAGCCCGGCGTTTTCAACGGTCGGGCGGGCAGGGCGGCGAGAAGAGGCCTCACGGCAAGGAACAGTGACGGTCTTTGTGGGGAGGAAGTCCAGCGAATTCTGTAAGTCAGTGGATAAAGGCCTCAGGCTCGGTAGTGATCGAGACGTCAGCTCCAGGCGCAAAACCAGACATAAAAAACATCACGAACAGATTTACAATTTCGTGTGATATTCGAAACCTATCGGCCCGCTCATTCGCGCCGAAATGTGCTCTAGTTTAATGGCCCTTGTTGGCGTTAAGATTTTGAAAATACAAACTCATTTGCAGAAAATATTGTAATCGTTCCTGTCAACGTGTGAATTTCATGTTCTGCATCGATTGCTTTGAAGCCCGCGTCGGCTAGCAACGATTCCAATACACCATCGGCGTTTGGCTGAGTGTTAACGACGCCGTCCAGTGCTTGAACGGTCGCACGGAATAGCATTTTTTGAACTCCCTGCTGATATCCATAATCGGCGATCAACAGCGAACCGCCGGGCGCCAGCGACTTTTTTGCATCAGTTATGATGCGTCGCTTTTCCAAAAGCGAAACCTGATGCAAGACGAGGCTGCTCACAATGATGGTTGGCGGGGCGGGAAAATAATCCTCCTCGGCTGAAAAATACCCACAGCGAAACTGGATATCTCCGTTCAACTTAGCGGTCTTATTGATAGCGCGTTTAACGGCGTCTTGGTCCGGATCGATTCCGACATAACGAGCCCCCGGACATGCTTGATGAATTGCGAGCGCAAGACTGCCGGTGCCTGAACCGATATCGAGAATGCGGTCGTTCGTCTGCGGTGATATGGCTGCAACGAGCGCTTTTCTCCATGTTTTCTCCCGGGTTAAAGATGCAATGGCATAATCGTAAAGCGGGGTTAGAGCACGATGGCCCAGCGGCGGCGTATGGTGGGCGCTGTCGCCGCCGGGTGTTGCGATACCGTTCACAGTTTTGCGCCACGAAGCCGGAGCGCGTTGCCGATGACGGATAC
>DGNI01000059.1 GCA_002388885.1 Parvularculaceae bacterium UBA4496
AAACCCGCGCGATTACCTCAATGCGGTCCTTGAAAAGAAGCTGAAAGACCAGGTGGTCAATTTTCAGCTCGCGCAAGGCTTTGAGCCCATCGGCGTCCTGTCGAACTATCTGCACGATCCGGACTCGCGCAATTACGCCGCCCATATGATCTGGCGCAATCCGCTCGCGCCGGAGGTCGCGCCGCAAAAATCGACCCGGCCGGACACGCGGCTGCCGGAGAATGTCCGGGTGGCGACGGTGCAATTCCAGATGCGGAAGATTTCGCGCATTAGCGAGTTCGAAGAGCAGGTTGAGTTTTTCGTCGACGTGGCGGCGGACTATAAATCCGATTTCGTGGTTTTTCCGGAGCTCTTTACGCTTCAGCTTTTATCGCTCGAAACGGAAAAGCTGGCGCCGGCGCCGGCGATTGAAAAAATTTCAGAATACAAAGACCGCTTTTGCGAGTTCATGGGTAAACTCGCCGTTTCCTACAATATCAATATCATCGGCGGCTCGCATCCGACCAGAGTCGAAAATGGCGAAATCCATAATGTCTGTTATGTGTTCCTGCGTGATGGATCGATGTACACGCAGGAAAAGCTGCATCCGACGCCGGCGGAGGCGATATGGTGGAACATCAAGGGCGGCGAAGGGGCGAGCGTCATCCCAACCGATTGCGGGCCGATCGGAGTGATGATCTGTTACGACTCCGAGTTTCCCGAGATCGCCCGCCATCTTGTCGATCAGGGCGCGATGCTGTTATTCGTACCTATGTGTACGGACGAACGGCGCGGTTATTTACGCGTTCGCTATTGCTGTCAGGCGCGCGCTGTTGAAAACCAGTGCTATGTCGTGCTTTCCGGCGTTGTCGGCAATCTGCCGAATGTCGAGAATATGGACGTGCATTACGCGGAAAGTTGTATTCTGACCCCGTCGGATTTCGCCTTTGCCCGCGACGGCGTCGCCGCTGACACCGCGCCAAATACAGAAACGATTGCGCTGGCCGACCTGAGTCTGCAGGACCTTCTGATCAGCCGCCAGGCAGGCGCCGTTCAAAACCTCAAGAACCGCCGTTTCGATCTCTACAATGTCCGCTGGAAAGGCCGGCGCATGTAAAAGGTGCCATGAAATGAAAAAACTATTACAAGCGGCGACCATCCTTGCCTTGCTGGCGGCGCCTGTGCAGGCGCAGGACGAGAAATTCAGCACCGGGCCAGTATTTGACGGCTTTGGACCGGTTGCCGGTGTCGACACGGACTTTGTCATTCCTGACGGCGTCCGAATGCGCATCAGCTTCGACGTCAGCCGCGGCGCAGAAGCGGAAAAGCTAAACCGAACGCTAGAGTCTGCGGCGCGGTTCATCAACATGCATGTGCGGGCCGGCGTGCCGGTTGAGAATATCGATGTCGCTGTCGTTGTGCATGGCAGCGCAGTTCATGACGTTGCAAACAACACGCATTATGGCGAGGCGGTGGGCGGTGAAAACGCAAGCGCCACGCTTGTCGAGGCTTTAATCGAAAAGAATGTCCGCATTATCGTCTGCGGCCAGAGCGCCGCCTATTACGGCGTCGAGAGTGACGAGTTGCTACCCGGTGTTGAAATGGCGCTTTCGGCCATGACCGCGCACGTTCTGTTGCAACAGGATGGATTTACGATCAATCCGTTTTAGAAAGGGCGCAAATGATCGTACGCCGGGATCCTTCTCATAAGTGGATGTTCGCCGCTTGGGTTATTGGCGGGCCATTGAATTTAGTTGTATTCGGAATGGCGCTTTATTTGTACACGAATTTGGGTGTTTTCGATGTCGCTGACATACGCTTTTCAACAGTTTTTTTGACAATTACCTGTTCCTTCGGCATGGCGCTGGCAATTTTTAGTCTTCGGCGGGGTGCGGTTTCTGAGGGAGCAATATTCTGGACTGTTCTGAAGGCGGCGCTGTTGACAGCCATACTGACCGTTGTCGTTCTGCTAGGGTGGTCCATAGCGATGGATCCAAAGTATTTTGATGGCGACTTGCGCGAAAATTTGGAAATCTTGGTCTTGGCGCTTCCCTATATGCTTCTTGTGGGACTTTTCTTTGCGATACCTGCCGGGCTTTACGCCTCTGTGGCGCTTCGCATGATCGCTTTCAGGCACAGCGGATTCGATTAAAAGCCGACCACCCACGCGGCGTCCGCCGGCGTTTTTCCTTCAAGCACTTCGGCCCACGCTTTTTCCACAGCGTTTACGCCGTTCTCGCGGCGGATGATCAGCCAGTCGCGGGATTTGATCGCGGCGTCCTTCCAGAAACCGAATGCCTGCTGTTCAAATGCGCCGGGCCCCCATTCCTGCGTGCGTTTCTGGATATGGCCGGGCGCGAAAAACATGGCGCTGCGCTCGCGGATAAAGTCCGGCGCCATGTCGTTGGCGTCGTAATGGGTGACGCCGACATTGGATGTGTATTTCATATTATCGCCAAGCGCCTTGTGCAACGCGCCAAGCACGTTGCCGTCTCCGGACATGTCGATGATAACTGACGGGATTGCCGCATCGACCTGCGCAATATCGTCATAGATCAGTACGGCATCATAGAGCTTCAGTTTTTCAACTGCCTGTTTGTTGCGCTGCGAGGTCAGGCCAACGAGTTTCGGCGCCTGCGGGTCCGCCTTGATCGCATAGGCGGTCCCGATCGCCGTTTTGCTTGACGCGCTTGGCATGATGACCTGCCGCGCGCCAAACCAGCCATTGTCTTTCAGGAAATCGTAGATGCAAAAAGACGTCGCATAGAGCGGGAATAGCACCATGCGTTCATCATCCATTTCCTTGCCGAAATGCGGCTCTGCTTTGGTGCGCGCATAGGAGTTATAAACCGGCGGCAGGTCGGCCCGGTGCGCGGCGCCGTCCGCCAGGCGTTCGTCGCGCACTTTCGCCGGCGCCATGACGAGATGGCTCGCCATCGGGAAATAGCCGTAGAGCCGGTCGCCAACTGGCACGTCCGGATGGTTTGACTGAATGACGTCGGCAAAGCCCCAGACCGGAATGACGCCACTGCCGTCCTCAGCGACGGGAAAAAACTTCCAGTAACCGATCTTTTCGCCGACGACGCCATAGGTGACGTTGTTGGCGGTGAGCGCGAAGCGATCGATTTTGGTGAGGATCTCGCCGGCTTTCAGGGGCGGCGCTTCACGCGATACGATCCGCCATTTCGACAGGTCTGTTTTGTCAACGATGAATTCGGCGATTTCGGTCATGAGCGGCCTCTCCTTGTCGCCACTGAGGCTAACATGTGCGCCCCCGATAGGTTGAGCGCGAATGGCAGAAATATATCCTGAGAGGCGAAAATCAGCCGGAATCCCGCATTCGGTGCGTAGTTATCCACGGTTTTCGGGCAGGCCTTATACTTCGCGTGAAGTTCAATAACTTCGCTTGCCGTCCGGCGCCATTTACGGCGCGCGGAACAGGCAAACGAGGAACGGGAAAGCTGCGCGTTACATCCAATGTTGCACAACAATTTCGAAAAAGCTGCACAACATTCCTCTCTACGCCAGCAATCAAGCCAAAGGGACGCATCGAGAAACCTGTGTTGTGCAACATTTAAGGGTCGAAGAACGCCGCGATCACCGCGCAGTATTGATCCTTACGGCTTCAGGCCGCAAGAAATCAGTAGCGCGCAGAGTCATTTGCGGCGTTTCGACTGTGCAGTCGCGGCCCAGCGAGAAAATTTCCCGGCTTTCGCCGGTTGCACGAAAGCCGAGTTTTTCAAGAACTTTTGCGGAAGCCGGGTTGTCGAAAAAATATCCGGCCGTGACAATTTTTGCCTGAAGGGCTTCAATAGCGAACTGAGTGGTTGCGCCGGCGATTTCCGTTGCGACGCCATTACCGCGCGCAGCAGCCGCGACCCAGTAGCCGATCTCCCAATCGTCATTGTCGCGCATGACGCCGCAGCGGCCAATGATCTCGTCATCTTCGCAAACGGCAAAATGATATTCGTGTTTTTCTGCGACAGCGCTTACCGCATAGCGCGTGAAAGCAACCGCATTCTCGATCGTATAGGGATGCGGAATGCGTGCGGTATTGCGGGCGATGGTCTCGTCGTTACAGAGCCGCGCAAATACCGGGGCGTCGTCTTCCGTGATCGGCCTGAGGGCAAAGCGTTTGGTGTAAATAACAGCCATTTCCTGCCTCAAAAGAAAAAGGGAAGGCGAAACGCGCGCCCTCCCTTCAAATTCCGAAACCGGCCGGCGCGTCTCCGCGCCGATAATGGCGCACTAGTTTGCGTCACCTGGAATGATGGAGACAAAATTCTTGCCGCCGCGCTTCTCAGCGAATTTCACCTGGCCGGTAACCTTGGCGAAGAGAGTGTGGTCCTTGCCGATGCCGACATTGTCGCCGGGATGAAACTTCGTGCCGCGCTGGCGTACGAGGATGTTGCCCGGAACGACGTCTTCGCCGCCGAATTTCTTCACGCCCAGCCGGCGTCCGGCCGAGTCGCGTCCGTTGCGGGAGGAACCGCCTGCTTTTTTATGCGCCATCTCTTACTCCTTCCCGCCCTTGGCGAGTTCTTTTGCCTGCTCAACCCAGCCTTCGCGTTCGATCCGGCCTTTAAAGGAGAGCTTTTCGTCAAACTCTTCGATGTCTTTCGGGCCCCACACGGCGATCTGCGCGAAGGACGTAACGCCCGCCTCGATCAGCTTTTTCTCAAGCACGGGGCCGACGCCGGAAAGCAGCTTCAGATCGTCAGCGCCTGCGGCGGCTTTCGCTTCGGCCTTGGGCGCTGCTTTTTTCTCTGCAGCTTTTTTTTCAGTCTTTGGCGCCGCTTTCTTCGCTGCCGGTTTTGCTTTGGCGCCGCCGGTGAGGATTTCGGTGACCTTCAAAACGGTCAGATGCTGGCGGTGGCCCTTCTTGCGGCGGTAATTCTGGCGGCGGCGTTTTTTGAAGACGATAATCTTCTTGTCGCGCATCTGCTCGACGATTTCTGCGGCAACCGCCGCGCCGTCGACCTTGGGCGCGCCAACGGTCACGTCGCCGCCGTCGCCGACCATCAGGACGTCGTCCAGCGTCACGACATCGCCAGCCTCGCCGGGCAGGCGTTCAACGCGCAAAATATCATCTTTGGAAACGCGGTACTGCTTACCGCCAGTCTTCACGACTGCGTACATATCCGACTCCGAAGGGCTCATTTCGGCCCCGTTGTCCTTTTTCGCCCCGGTTTCTTGCGCCCGGTTTTTATGGGAGCGGGGTCTCTAGCCCGGGCGGGAGGAGCCGTCAAGCCGGATTTGAACTCGGATTCAAGCTGGTTGCCAGCGTTCAAGCGACCCGCTAGACACCCATTTCCCTGCGGAGAGGCGCCGGAGTGGTCGCCCGCCGGCGAAGCCGGCTATTTTAGCTTTGTTCGACCACTTCTGTTGTTTTCCTTAGGGAATTGGCTGTGTAAGACCAGTACAGCGTGCGGAGAGGTGCCGGAGTGGTCGA
>DGNI01000049.1:0-1778 GCA_002388885.1 Parvularculaceae bacterium UBA4496
GAATACCAGTGAACGAGGAACGAGACCGAGTTCACGACAACCAGCATCACCGCCGATAACGTGTCGAGCCGCACTGCCCATTTCGCCTCGAACCCGCCGGATGCAATCCAGGTAAAGAGTTCAACCGTGCGCCCATTCCCGCCAACCGCTACGTCGAAGAACAGGATCCACGCGAACACGGCCGCGACCAGCAACAGGCCGGTCGTCAAAAACTCGGCGGCGCGTGCGCCGGCGAGACGGCCGACCGGCATCGCCAGCATGGCGCCGAACAGAGGCAATAAAACGACTAAGGCGTCCATAACCGAATATTCCTACCGCTGTTCGTTCTGGAACCGATCCTTCGAGACGCCCTTTTCCTTCATCCTGAGGGCAAGCGCAGCTTGCGTCTCGAAGGACGAAGGAAAAGGGCTCCTCAGGATGAAGGATGTGAATTCCATCAGCGTTTGGGCCTCTAGTTCTTCATGACGTTGGCTTCATCGACGGCGATGTCGCCGCGATTGCGGAAAAAGGCGACGAGAATGGCGAGCCCGATGGCTGCTTCGGCGGCGGCGACGGTCAGCACCATGAACGCAAAGACCTGGCCCGTGAGATCGCCGAGAAACTGCGAAAACGCCACGAGGTTGATGTTCACGGCGAGCAGCATCAGTTCGATCGACATCAAGATGACGATGACATTCTTGCGGTTCAGGAAAATGCCCGCCATGCCGATAGCGAACAGGATCGCCGCGACGGAAAGGTAGTGTCCAAGGCCGATATCAAGCATCTATGACAACCCCTGCCCCGGTTTGATATCGACGAGTTCGTAGCCTTCTTCGCGCTTGCGGCCGACCTGTTTCGCCGGGTCCTGCTTCTTGATGCCTTCGCGCGTTCTGAAGGTCAGGAGGATCGCGCCGATCATGGCGATAAGAAGAATCATTCCGGCGATCTGAAAATAGTGGACGTAGTCGGTGTAGAGGATCAGCCCCAGCGCCTCGATATTGTTCGGCCCGTTGGGGTCGGTCACGGTTTCCATGGCCGTCGGCGACGGATGCGCGCGGGCGAACTCGGCGTCCGAGGGAAACGCCCAGACAGCGACCACCATGATCAGCTCGAATACGACAATGGCGGCGATGGCGCCGCCAATGGGAAGGTATTGCAGGAACCCCTGTTTCATCTCGACGAAATCGACGTCGAGCATCATCACCACGAACAGGAACAGGACCGCGACCGCGCCGACATAGACGACGACCAGCACCATGGCGAGGTATTCCGCGCCCATGAGCACGAAGAGGCCCGCCGCGGCGATGAACGCCGAAATCAGGAACAGGACCGAATGGACCGGATTCTTCGACGCAACGACCATCAGCCCCGAGGCGACGGCGGCGAAAGCGAAGAGATAGAAGGCGAAAGCGGCAAACGTCATGATTGAGCTACAGCGCGAAGTCCCTTGAACCGGTGTCGACTCGTTAAAAAAACGCGCCGAATGGCGCTGCTAGACTGGCTCGGCCCTGACCCGCAATGCGACTAGGGCGCGCGGGGCCTCACGACCGCGCTTTTAGAGGCTTTACACCCCCTTTGCAAAGGGCCATCGCGCGGATTCTTGCAAGGAATTTCAGGCTTTTACTGAGCCGATTCGACGCCTGCTATCCCGCCGGCGCGACGGGGCAAAATTTCCCCACTTCTGGAGCACTGGGCCGCGCTCTTCCGCCTTCGGCAGGCGCTTCACCATCGCCTTCTATATTCTTGTGATCGCGCCGTTCCATCCGCGGAATCGACAAAATTGGCGGGGCCCGCTTTGA
>DGNI01000049.1:1805-5166 GCA_002388885.1 Parvularculaceae bacterium UBA4496
GACTAGCATGAAATACAAATTGACCGGAGCGTGCGCCGCCGGCCTCGCCATGATCAACGCTGCGGCGGTTGCCGGTCTTTGCCCGCGGACATGGACAAGGTCGAATTCGGCGAGTTGAGCTTACGCCTGATGCTCGCCGGCGAAAAAAAGAGAAATGTTTTATGCGCTTGAAAAACGCGATGACGCCATCGTGTTTCATATCGGCACGACGATGCCCTCCTCTACAAGAGAATCTCTTACCGCAGTCTTCACCGCCGAAATGCTGGCGCCGCTTGGTGCTAATCGATGTGATCGGTCAGGACATGGTGTTCGAGCGGGCATCCGAAGCTGAATAATATTGCCGCGCCTGCAAGCCCATTACGAGCAATCGGCTTCACCGGCGTTAAGACTGCATGTGAGACGTTTTTGTTGCTCGACAACCGCCTCCTCGATCAGTGCGCCGTTGAAAAGAATGCGCACTCGACCGTCCCCTGAGATCACACAATGTCCGGGCCCGTCTTCATACTCGAAATCACAGTTTGAAGAAATGTCGCCATATTTCTCTATCGTGTAGCCGTCGTTTTGATACTGAGAATCCGGCGTTCTCGCTGAAACTGAATTGGTAAGCAGAACCGGCGCGAACAGCGCACCAAGAGCAGCGGCGACCGCGGGAACTGATTTAACTTTTTTCCATAAAATCTCTAGTGACGCGCGCATCTCCGGCTGCTTTGGGGATACGACGGCAAAAGAGCCGGCATAGCGATATCCCACCCGAGGATGTGTTTCGATGCAGGAATCTCCAGCATCGACATCAAGCACTGCCCGCATCCGTCGAATGCAGGTGTTTAATCTATCCTCAGCACCGGCAGGTGTTGAAGACCAGAACCTGTCAACAAGCTCTTGCCGGGTGACAACGCGATCACGCCTTTCAGCAAGATATCGCAGCATTTCGGCAGATTGACGGTTCAGCGCAACCATCACGCCATCCTGCGACAAAGTCAGGGTGGCGGGGTCAAAATCAAATGTTCCCAAACGCCAGAATTCTCTACGCCTTTCTCGCATATTGGAATCTCCCTTTTCCGTACCATCAGCCGCGCTTTAGATGGAAAATATAACCTATATAGCCCAAAAAATCCTTCAGAAAATTTGCGCGCTAGAAAATAAAGTTTAATTCAATCAGCACCCTACAAGATGTTAGATTTATGTTAGTCGATGTCGTGTGCATCTTAGAATGATCAGTCGCAACATTTTGACCTGAGCTAGCGCGTTAGGCCGAAATGTTAAAAAAACTCCCTCTGCTGTCCATTACCGCTTTTTGTTTAATTGCCTTATCGGGACTGGCGCAAGCGCAGCAAAAACCAGATTCGAAAAATATTATATACCAAAGGGAGTTTTATGACTCCTTCAATCCCGTCACAGCGTTAGATCTGATTGAGAACACTCCCGGCTTCACTTTGGATGAAGGCGCCAATGTTCGCGGTTTTGGCGCTGCTTCTGGCAACATACTTATAAACGGCGACAATCCTGCAGCAAAATCATTAACGCTCACGGAAATTCTAGGCAGGATTTCCGCCGAACAAGTTTCGAGAATCGAAATCATTCGGGGTGCGGAGCAAGGAATTGAACTGTCAGGCGGCAGCATCACCGCTAACATCATTCTCACCGAACAGGGTGCGGACGCCAGCCTGCCTTTTGCCTTGACCGGGTGGCGTGAGGGCGGCGGCCGGCTTTCCTATAAAGCAGAAGCCTCCCTGTCTTATACGCGCGAAGCTGTCGATCTTTTTGTCGGATTTGATCACGCCGATTACAATCGACGATCAGCGGGGAATGAAATTGTAGAAAACTTTACCGGCCCTGATGAGACAAGGGAAGAGTTGCAGACATCCGAAGAACGCGCAACTACCCTAACGGCAAGCGTCAGTTATGCGGACTTCCTCTCAGGCGAACTCGACTTGTCAGGCAAAGGCCTGTGGGGCTCGAACGAAAACGAGGAAACATCTCTTCGATTTGAAGAAGGCGAAAGCACGCCCCTAGCTGTTTTCCGCCAATACGACGCCAGTTCCCGATCATTTGAAATAGGCGGCGAATATGCCCGGTCTCTGGGAGCGAAGAGCAAGCTGGCGCTCATCGCTCTCGTCAATCGCGAACGTAACAACGGGTCCGAAGCACGACGCCTGCCGTCTCAAGGAACTTCGCAACGAGCCACCGCACTGAACAATAGCGGCGAGACGATTGTCCGCCTTGAATATGATTATTCATTAAATGAACAGCATCGCTTTCATTTCGGCGCCGAGGGCGGGCTAACATTTATAGATAATGAATTTTCATTTTTTGAAGATGAAGGGACCGGAGAAGTGCCGATTCCCGCCCCGGGCGCCAATACAAGAGTACAAGAGAAGCGCGCAGAAGTTTACATTTCACATTCATGGAATGCTTCAGACCTCTTGAAGCTTGGCGTTAGACTTGCAACTGAGGCATCCACAATCACACAGTCTGGGGATGTCGAGAATGAACGCAGTTTTACATTTTTAAAGCCACGAGCATCTTTAACCTATGTCGCCTCGGATAATCAGCAGTATCGTTTCCTTATAGAGCGCTTGATAGGCCAGCTTGATTTTTCAGACTTTGTCAGCTCGAATGATTTTGACGATGAAGAATTTCAATTTGGAAACCCTGAGCTTCAGCCAGACAAGACATGGCGGTTTTCCGCGGAATATGAACGCAGGTTTGGACAAGCCGGCGTCANNCGTCATTGAGGTCGGCGTGCGATACGACCAAATTGAAGATGTGCAGGACTTATTGCCGCTTGGCGGCATGTTTGAAACCCCGGGCAATATCGGCGATGGGTACGTTTTAGCCGGAACTTTGCAAGGCGCGATCCCCATGGACCCGATTGGCTTCAATGGAGCCCGTCTTGAATTTGAAACGCGCATTCAGCGAACGCGGGTCACCGACCCTGTAACGGGTGAAAAACGACGTTTTTCAAATGAAAGAAATTTTCGATATACAATAGAATATATCCACGCCTTGCCGCAGTGGAACATAAACTTTGGAGCAACAGCGGACCAACGCACTGACGAAGCTTATTTCGGACTCGACGAATTTGAAACGGACAGTGGTTTCGTTGAGTTTTCGGCTTTTCTAGAATACGCGTTTAATCCCCGTTTCAAACTTCGGCTTGACGGCTCCAATTTGAATAACGTGAAAAGACAAAGTCAGCGCACTGTATTTCAAATTACCCGGCTGGAGGGTGTGCCGGCCTTTCTGGAAACCAGAACACGTCGCACGGGCCCGCGGGCGTCGCTTAAGCTGATTGGAACTCTCTAGCCAGAGATTTTACACCCCGCGCCTTCGACTCACCGGTACGGCGCGTCGAGCTCGA
>DGNI01000135.1 GCA_002388885.1 Parvularculaceae bacterium UBA4496
GATGATTTCGTGTTTGCGTGATGCGCCTGCGGCAAAAATATGCATCTTGGATCTGGCGTGCGGCGAACATAAGGCGAACAATTTGTAAGAAGAAGCCTGCTTAAAGCCTGCCGGATTCGTTGCGCCATTGCGCCTAAAAAGTGCTTGACCCTTTATGGATTGTTCTGTCTGGTCGAAATAGAACAGTCAATTCGCCATCAGTTTATATTGTGAAGGAAGCGTATGCTCATCGAAGGAACTCCGGACGACGATTCGCTAACAGGCACGGACGGTGACGATACGATAAACGGGCTGGCAGGCAACGATACGCTGATTGGCGGGGATGGAAATGACATCCTGGACGGCGGGATTGATGAAGACAGCCTAAGCGGCGGCGCCGGTGCGGATACGCTGAACGATAATGACGGCGTTGACACGCTTCATGGCGATGCCGGCGATGATTACATCGCCGTGACCAGCGGCGTCGGCACGGATGAGTTCGACGGCGGTTCCGATATAGACACAATAGATTGGAGCGAATCGCCTGTAATTGGCGGCGTGTTCGATCTCGAAGCGGGTACCGCCGCAGCCGGTGCTTTCATCGAGGTGATGACCAACTTTGAGAATTTTATTGGCAGCGGCAACAGGGATAATATTACGGGTACTTCCGGAGAGAATTTTATTTCCGGCGGTTCCGGCAGTGACACGATTGATGGCGGTGCGGCCTCGGATACGTTGTTCGGTGACGCAGGGGCAGACCTNNCCGGCGCAGACATAGTCGATGGCGGGGCTAACAATGATATACTCGGCGGGTCTAGCGGCACAGACAGCCTGACGGGCGGCCTCGGCAACGACACGCTCAATGGCGGAACTGAAAATGACACCCTTAGGGGTGAATTGGGTTTTGACTCACTGCTTGGCGGCGACGGAAACGATTCGCTTTTTGGTGACGATGGAAACGACCGCCTCGACGGTGAAGATGGTAATGACACGCTGTCAGGCGGATCTGGTTCCGACCGCCTTGAAGGGTCGAGCGGGAACGACCTCGTACAAGGCGATGACGGCGACGATGTACTGCGCGGCTCGAGCGGCGAAGACACGCTTGAGGGTGGCGCCGGGGCAGACAAAATTTTCGGCGGCCAGGACTCTGATGTTGCAGACGGCGGAACCGGGGATGACCGGATCAGATCCGAAGCTGGCGATGACACCGTAAATGGCGGCGATGATAATGACCGGCTATTCGGCAGTTATGGATTCGATTCACTGATGGGCGATAATGGCGCCGATTTCATTGATGGTGATGGCGGCAATGATACGCTGATTGGCGGAAACGGCGCGGATACGATTATCGGGAGCTTTGGCTTTGACAGTTTGCGCGGCGGCGCGAATGACGATCGCCTTGAAGGGTCTACCGGCAACGATACGGTGACGGGCGGGGGAGGAGACGATACGTTTGTCTTTGCGCTTGGTGATGACCGCGACTCGTATGTGGATTTCAGCGCTGGTGCGGGTACGGATGATGTTATTGAACTTTCCGGCTTTGGAACGGCGTTTGACGAATTTTCGGAAGTAATCGCGGCGGCGAGCCAGNNGAGCCAGCAGGGCGCGCATGTGGTCATCGACTTCGGCGGCGGCGATGTAATCACTCTCCTCAACTCAAATCTCGGCGACCTGCACGAGGATGATTTTATATTTAACTAGCCTCACAACGAGATTGCCTGCGGATTTCTTGATGTGCGAAACAAGCCCGGCCTTGCCGCCGTTGCTTGAGTTTTTTGTGGCGCGTTGCCAATAATCAGAAATTTCAGTGCGCGCCCGAGACCGGGCCAGCCTGGGCGGCTATCGATTTAAGATAATCGTCTTCGTGCGAATTATGCATCTGACCATTCAAAAAATGGCGTAAGACATAGCCTGACACAATGTGGCCGGTGATAGGCGCGAACCTGCAGGAGTCGAAATTACGGAGGTTTTGTGATATTTGAATTAGTACAGCTCAAGGGCCGGAGTTTGCAGGGTGTGGACATTTACAGTCGGTCAGTCGGGCGGGCTTTCCCAAAGCCTCATCGACATGGTTCTGGACGTTCTTGAAGATGCGGCTGACTATTGGGGCCGGTATATCGATTTTGGGATCGCCACCCTCGATATCGAAATAAGCTTCATTTCCTTGGGCGAGGATGTGCTGGCGCAGGCCGGGCCGACATTTATTTTCGACCGCGTCGGTCCCGGCGGAGAGAACGTTTTTCAGGCGGGAACGATCCTCGAATTGCAATCGGGAACTGACCCGAACGGCGCCGATCCTGATATTTTCATCGAAGTGAATCTGGACACGCTGCTGGCGGGCGAATTTCATATCGGCGGGCTGGATAATGCGAATATTGGTTTCGATGAGTTCGACTTGTTTACTGTCCTCATGCACGAAATCGGACACGGGTTGGGTATCATTTCGTTTGAGGAAGGCCCCGGCGGTGATGTCAGCGAGTATGAGCTTCTAGTTACCAGTAGCGGACAATTTTTTACTGGAACAAATGCAGTTGCTGTGTTTGGCGGCAATGTACCGCTTGATGATGACGAAAGTCACATCGGGATTTCCGCTGATTTGCTGCATTCGAGATTACCACCTGACACCAGAATTTTAATCTCAGCAATTGATACGGCGATTCTGCAAGATATTGGACTGTCGCTTTTGGCGCCGACATCTGGTGATGATGTTCTATATGGGTACGACCTTGTGGCAGGTACCGGCCATGATGTGGTGTCTTTGTTGGGCGGCGGCGATCTCTACTTCGGACTTAGTGGAAATGATACGATAGATGGCGGCTCGGGAAACGATACTATCGATGGCGGCAGCGAAGATGACAACATACTCGGTGGTTTGGGTTGGGACTTACTGACTGGCGGCAGCGGTGCGGACTACATAGATGGCGGCGGAGGTAATGATGACATTACCGACGAGAATGGCCGAAATACTCTCTATGGCGGCAGCGGAGACGACACCATTTCCGCCGGCAGTTCGGACGATTACATAGACGGTGGCGCTGACGACGATTCCATATTGGGCGGTCTTGGCAGGGACACCGTACTGGGTGGAATCGGAGCCGATTCAATATTTGGCGACCGTGGTAACGATCATTTGTCGGGGGAGGATGGTGACGACCTTCTCTCGGGCGGCGGTGAAATTGACACCATTCTCGGCGGCGTAGGTAACGATATTATCTTCGGAGGGGATTTCGGAGACCACCTGTTCGGCGAAGAAGGTAACGACGACATCTCCGGAGATGAGGGCGATGACACGATCGAGGGCGGCGACGGCGCTGACACACTCTCCGGCGGCTTGGGCCGGGATTCTATCAGTGGGGGCGGTCAGAATGACGTTATCTTCGGCGGAGACGAAGATGATGAGCTGTCGGGCGGTGACAATGATGATGTGTTGTCCGGCGGCGCCGGAAGCGATTTGTTATCGGGCGATGCCGGCGATGACACACTGACCGGCGGCGATGGCGTTGACTTTTTTATTATCGCTAGCGGCGCAGGCAGCGATACGATAACGGACTTGTCAACGGACGTTAGTGACTTCGATGTTATCGACCTCTCCGGTTTTGAAGGTGTTTTTTCATCCCCGGCGGAAGTGCTTGCGGCCGCCGCGCAGGATAGCGACGATGTCGTCATTGATCTGGGCGGCGGACAAACACTGAGTTTAGAAAACACTTTGCTAAGCGATATCAACGAAAGTCAGTTGCGGCTTCTCATTGATTTTGACGCCCTGGTGACGTCTGACGGTGAGACGCACAGTTTTTTAGGTGTTGATACGAATGGCTTTGAAACATCGTTCTCGGGTTTGGATATTACGTTTAATGAGTTCACCGCCATCGATCTATCTCGTATAGATATAGAGGATTCGGGCAGCTATACTAGCGTTATAGTTACTTCAGGTAGTACCTACACGAACCATGGGTTGATTGAGGCCAGCGCGAAAGCGGAAGATGCAGATAATTTTTCGCTGCGCGGGTTGGCCATGGCGTCTAACGGCATCGCTATAAACTATGGAACAGTATTTGTTTCAGGCCCTGCTGGCCTGAGCGGCATTGGCGGTGCGGTAAGCGGGGGAGAAATTCAAAATCATGGCACGATAGACATACAGCAAACTTCAATAAGTAATGGAGATGCCATAGGGATCAATGCATTTAATACGCGTATTATAAATAATACAGGACAAATTCACGTCAGCGGCACTTCTGAAGCTATAGGCATCTCAGGCGGCGCGCATGGAGACATAACCAATACTGGAGCTATAGAGGTTTCTACGACAAGTGATAATCGAACGGCTTTGGGCATTTCTAGCGGTGACGAGCTATTCAACAGTGGGGTTATCGATGCGGTCAATTTAAGCAACATAGCAGTAGGCGTTAGTGGTTTTGATGAGCTTATCAATACGAATTTAATTATTGCGACGGGAGTAACCGCGCGAGGCGTAACAGTAGTTCGTGATTATATCGAAAATAGTGGTGATATTATTGCCGTTGCTACTGGTGATTTTGAAGAGTCAATTGGGATCAGTTTAAGTAGTTCTGATCAAGTTACTATTTTAAATTCTGGTGTTGTTAACGCTGACATATCAATTAATGCTTCTGGAGCTAGCACCAGTGGCAACAAAACAATCATCAATTCAGGCGAGTTGCATGGCCACATTTTGCTCGCACCTGGCGCAGATCAAATTGATAATTCGAACGGCGTCATAAACGGCGATATCGAATTCGGCGCAGGCGACGACGTCCTAGACAACACGCTTGGCCTCATCAATGGCGTGGTTTTTGGCGGTGTGGGCGCCGATACGCTTAATGGCGGCGACGCGGCTGATCATTTTCTGGGGGAAATCAGCGATGACCGTTTATTTGGCGGCGGCGGCAACGATACGCTTGATGGCGGCGACGGGGATGACCGGGCCGAAGGAGGTGCTGGAAACGACGTGATTTCAGGCGGCCTTGGCAAGGATACGCTCAGGGGCGCGCTGGGCGACGATACGCTGGACGGCGGAGACAGCAACGATACGATTTTCGGCGGCGGTGGTGCGGATATGGCGGACGGCGGAGCCGGAAACGATCGCATTCGTCCCGACGCAGGAAACGACACCGTAAATGGCGGGTTGGGTGTCGACCGTATTTTTGGCAGCTACGGTTTCGACAGTCTGATGGGTGATGCGGGCGATGATTTCCTCGACGGCAACGGCGGCAACGACAAGCTGGAGGGTGGAGATCACAACGATACGCTCATCGGAAATTTTGGATGGGACGAGCTTGATGGGGAAGCGGGCGACGACCGGCTTCAGGGTTCGACCGGCAATGATACGGTGACCGGCGGTCTCGGCGACGACACCTTCGTGTTCGCGCTTGGCGATGACAATGACCGGTATGTCGATTTCACCGCTGGTGCGGGGACGGACGATGTGATCGAACTTTCAGGCTTCGGGACAAGTTTCGACGAGTTCTCGGAAGTCTTCGCCGCCGCGAGCCAGCAGGGTTCAAACGTCGTCATCGACTTCGGCGCCGGAGACGCCATAACCCTCCTCAACACCACCCTCGCAAACCTCCATGAAGATGATTTCGTG
>DGNI01000186.1:0-1860 GCA_002388885.1 Parvularculaceae bacterium UBA4496
GCGCAGGCCCGCCGCGCGGCCGAAGACGACAAGGTCAATGAGCGAGTTTGAGCCGAGGCGGTTGGCGCCATGGACGGAGACGCAAGCCGCTTCGCCAATCGCCATCAGCCCAGGCACGACGGCTTCCGTATCGTCCCCGCGCTTGGTCATCACCTCGCCATGATAATTCGTCGGGATGCCGCCCATATTGTAATGGACGGTCGGCAGCACCGGGATCGGTTCCTTCGTCACGTCGACGCCGGCGAATATTTTCGCGCTCTCGGAAATGCCGGGCAGGCGCGCCGCCAGTACTTTCGGGTCGAGGTGGTTGAGATTGAGATGGATGTGATCCTTGTTCGGGCCGACGCCGCGGCCTTCACGAATTTCAATCGTCATCGAGCGCGAGACAACATCGCGCGAGGCGAGGTCTTTGGCCGACGGCGCATAGCGCTCCATGAAGCGCTCGCCTTCGGAATTGGTGAGATACCCGCCTTCGCCGCGCGAGCCTTCGGTAATCAAAACACCAGCGCCGTAAATCCCCGTCGGGTGGAACTGCACGAATTCCATGTCCTGCAGCGGGAGCCCCGCGCGCAGCACCATGGCGTTGCCGTCGCCGGTGCAGGTATGCGCCGACGTACAGGAGAAATAGACCCGCCCGTAACCGCCGGTCGCCAGGATCACCATCTTGGCGTTGAAGCGGTGGATGACCCCGGTGTCGAGTTCCCACGACAGTAGTCCGCGGCATTCGCCGTCGTCGGACATGATGAGGTCGAGGGCGAAATGTTCGATGAAAAACTTGGCGTTGTTTTTGACGGCCTGGCCGTAAAGCGTATGCAGGATCGCGTGGCCGGTGCGGTCGGCGGCGGCGCAGGTGCGTTGCACCTGACCCTCGCCGAAATTCTTTGTCATGCCGCCGAAGGCGCGCTGATAGATTTTGCCTTCTTCCGTGCGGCTGAACGGCACGCCCCAGTGTTCAAGCTCGTAAACGGCGGCCGGCGCGTTTTTGCAGAGATATTCGATGGCGTCCTGATCGCCGAGCCAGTCCGATCCCTTCACGGTGTCGTACATGTGCCAGCGCCAGTCGTCTTCGGACATATTTCCGAGCGCCGCCGAAATCCCGCCCTGCGCCGCCACCGTATGCGAGCGGGTCGGGAAGACTTTGGTCACGCATGCGGTTTTCAATCCCGCTTGCGCCGCGCCAAGCGTTGCGCGCAGTCCTGCGCCGCCGGCGCCCACGACCACGACATCATATTCATGATCGACGATTTCGTAACTGTCAGTCATTAATCAGCCTGCAAATGAAATATTATAAATCGCCCACAAGGCGCCCGCGATAACGCTGATGGCGATCAGCCAGTTGAGCATCAGCAGGACTTTCCCGAGCCCCGAATGAATGTAATCGGCGATGATTTCTTCTAGGCCGATGCGCATGTGCCATGCGCCGATAACAACGAAGAGCGCGAGCAGGGCGCTGTTCCACCACTGCGCCGCCCAAGCCTTGGCTGCCGCATAGTCCGCGCCCAGATGCGAGACGACGCTGATCAGGAACCAGATCGCGAGCGGGATCATCAGTGCCGCAGTAAAGCGCTGCATGATGAAGGTTGATGTGCCCTTGTGCGCCATCTTACGCCGCCCCCATTGCGCTGTAACCGAAGTAAAGAATGACCGCCGTGAGAACGACGGAGGCGATATAGATCAGCCACGCGGTCATGGTCGCGGTTTTGACGGCGAGGCCGCGGCCGTAATCCCAATACAAATGCCGCAAGCCATTCATCAGATGGAATGACAGCGACCAGACATAACCGGCGACGATGATAAACCCGGCGGGGCCTTTCACGAAGGCGGCGACGCTGGCGTAAAGCGACGGGCTGAACGCCAGCG
>DGNI01000186.1:1915-10472 GCA_002388885.1 Parvularculaceae bacterium UBA4496
GCCGCCATGGTGACGGTGAACCGCCAGATCTGAAGATGCGGTGATAATGGACGCTGCGGCGTCGCGCTTTGAGGGGCGCCGGGTGCGCTGTTAGCCATGAAAACCCCGTGAATTTGAGGCGTGGAGCGAGTTTTGGCGAACATAGGCCGCCCGGAATCCAAGTCAACGCGACAGATGACGCCTCGCGGTCGTGTGGTTTCCGCGCCCCCGGGCGCCATTGCCAAGGCCCCGCCTTATCGGCCATGCTGTCAGCGTAACAAGATGCGTATCAAAGGGGTTCGGGGATGAAGCATACTCTCATGACGGGCATGGTTGCGGCCGCGCTGTTGACAGCGCCTGCGTCGGCGTCTGCGCAGATGCTGGACGGGGTGACGGCCAGCCAGCTTGAAAATGTCCTCAGCGACGCAGGCCTCAGCCCCAGCATGATGAGCGATGCGCAGACCGGCGCGCCGGTCGCTACCGGCAAGGCCGGGCAGTTCGACTTTTATGTGCGAGCGCTTTCGTGTTCCGGCTCGCCTTCGGCCTGCGAGACACTAGTCTTTTTTGCAAACTTTGAGCTTGGCCGCGCGGTGACGGCGTCGGATTACAGAATCGTCAATGGCTTCAATGACAGCCAGGTCTTCGGTCGCGCTTATGTTCTCGATGGCACAAATGAAGTCGGCGTCGATTATGTGATCGAACTCAATGGCGGCGTCAGCGAAGACCATCTGTCGCAAAACATCAGCCGTTGGGCCGATGTGATCTCGACGTTTGTTTCGAAGTTTCAGGAAGGCGAGCCGACGAGTTAGGCGAGATAAGGCGCGCAAGTTTCGCCGCTGGCTTCGGCGGACATAAACTTCGATCCGTCCGTATGGAAATACCGGATTCTCAGTTTGAAACCAGTTTCGGTGAGCAGCTTGCGCTCGGTGAGCGAGCACGCTGTTTTCAGGATGACCTTGCGGAATTTTTCGACTTCGCCCGACGGGATATTGTGAAAGTTCGGATCCTTAAGCTGCACGCTGATGCTGACGAGATCATATTCAGCCTCGACATGGACGCCCGAAATTTCCGCCCGCTGGCCGGCGGTCAGGCGAAAACCGCGTGAAAAGTTTTTTGCTTTGCGTTCGAGGTATGCCTGCTTCTGGTCCATGGTCGCGGTCACGTAATCAAAACGCGGTCCGCTAAACGGCCCCCACAAGGCCATGGCGACGAAACCGCCAATGCCAGCGATAATGGCGATAGCGATTTTTCCGACGCCATCCATGACGCGTTAGGCGGCGCGGCCTAGAAGCGCCTTGAGCCCTTCCGGCAGGTCTTTTTCAAGATCGCGCATGCGTTCGATCAGGCGGCGCTCATTGAGATCGAAACCGCCGTCACGGCCGATGCGTGCGGCCAGCCAGTCGGCTTCGCTTTCCGTCACTTTCGCCGCCATAGCGGCATCGCTGTCGCGTTTTTCATTGTGCTCGGCGTAAGCGGATTTTTGCGAATAAGCGTCCTTGACCGCGCCGATACCGCCCGAAACCATACGCTTGAAAAACCCGCCTACATTGACCGAATGATCCTTCGCCCAGGCGTTGCGGCGGAAGGCTTCTTCGCGGCTCGGCGCTTTATAACCGAGATGCGCCATCAGATGATTGATGACGCCCTGCACGAAAAGCTCCGTCCACGCCGGATTGTTTGCGGCGTTTTCGGTCGCGTCGTTGATGTCGAACAATAGTTCCGCCTCGCGGCGCGTCACGGCGACATTGCCGTCGCCGCCGGAAGCGAAAAGATAGCGGCGGATCAGGACGGCGTCCTGTTTGGAAACGACAGCCCCGTCTTCCTTGCCGAGAATATAAGCTTTGATCTGTTCACCGACGAAATCGGCCATTTCCGGCGGCGTCTGCTCCGCCGTTTCCATAAGTTTGACCATCAGCGCGATTTCAAGCGGGTTGGCGTGAGCATCACGCGTTACGCGCGCTTTCAGGGACTGGAATTCATTGGGCGTCAGGTACCCTTGCGGCTCTTCCTCACGAAGGTAAAAGTCCGCCGCGGCTTCTGCAAAAAACTGGAACCATTCCGCGTCGCCGTCCTGCGCGCGGTCGCCAAGGTCGAACAGGGCGTCGAGCTCTTCGTGCGAGACGACGCCGTCGGCGAACACCGTGCGGCGCATGAAAAGAACTTCGTCAGCAGACACAAATCCATCTGCGCCGATGGCGGCGAGACGCGTTGCTAATGGCTGATCGGACATCGTCAGGAGCTCCCGGATCGCTGGAATGCC
Source organism: Parvularculaceae bacterium UBA4496 (assembly GCA_002388885.1). Taxonomy (GTDB): domain Bacteria; phylum Pseudomonadota; class Alphaproteobacteria; order Caulobacterales; family Parvularculaceae; genus Hyphococcus. The sequence continues at coordinate 4,155 of DGNI01000186.1, forward strand.
CCGGATCATGGCCGAATGAAGTTAAAATGACGGAAAGGAAATTGCGCAGGATGCTTCGATTAAGAGTTTGGTAACCAGCCTCTAGCGAGGTAAAACGCCGGAGCAAAGAAAGACGGCTGCGGTGACAAAAGCGGCGAGCCACAGTGTCTGCAATACAAGCGCTGCAACCGGTTTCGGGCCCACTTCGAACAGGCTCTTGAGCGAGGTTTTGACGCCCAGCGCCGACACCGCGACCACCAGGCAAAACAGCGATACTCCCGAGACATTCTCCCGCAGGGCGTCAGGTATGACGCCAAAGCTGTTTATCGTCATGAGGGCGGCGAAGCCGAGAAGGAAGATCGGAAAAGCCCGTCCGGTCGCCTCCGAACCCGCGGTTTTGCGTGCGAACAGCATGGCGATAATGAACACCGCGGGCGCCAGCAGCGTCACACGCATCAGCTTAACGACCGCTGCGACCGCGCCGGCGTCATCCGAAACGATGTAACCGGCGCCAATAACCTGCGCGACGTCGTGGATCGTCGCCCCCAGAAAGATGCCTGCCTGCATTTCGCTGAAACCGAAGAGATGGGTCAGCGAAGGGTAGACGACCATGGCGATGGTCGACAGCGTCGTGACGCCGACGACAGTCAAGATCAGGTTGCGTTCGCTTTCTTTCGTTTGCGGCAGCACCGATGAAATCGCCATGGCCGCCGAAGCGCCGCAAATGGCAACTGCGCCAGCCGACAGGGTTGAATGGGCATTCGTCAGACCGTTCGCCCTGCCGATCGCCCAGCCCACGCCGATCGTCGTGGCGACGCCGAGGATCACCAGCAACGCCGTCGCCCAACCAAGTGCGGCGATTTCCGAAAATGTAACCGAGGCGCCAAGCAGGACAACGCCGAGCTGCAACACCCTTTTAGATGCGAACTGAATGCCGGGTGCGGATTTCGGATCCTCGCTCAGGAAGTTGAACGCAATCCCGAACAGAATGGCGTAAAGCATCACCGGTCCGCCATAACGCGATGCAATGAACATCGAGGCGAGCGCAACCGTCGCCGCGATCAAAAGCCCAGGCGCAAGGGTGCGCGCCCTTATATGAAACTGGCGAAGCTGCGTCATGGTGCGGTTTTGCAGGATTTATTCGGCGGCGCGAAGGCTTTTCCGCGCTGGCGCCACAGACGGCATCGTCTCGGCGCATTCCCGGCGGTCGCGATGGGTCACCATTCGGTGATGCAATTCCTCGATGCACTTGCGGCCGGTGCATTTGAACAGAAAGGGGAAAATCCCGTGCAATAGGCAGGCGAAGCCGGCGATGATCATTTTACCGCCAAATCCGAACGCCATGCCCATGTGCTGACCATAGCTCTCGCCGACGCTTGCCGGATGTTCGGTAAAGGCGCGCTTGATCATGGCTGCGGAAGTCCCCTTCGATGATTCTCAATGGCCTCAGCTTACGCTGGCAGGGATGAAAAATTTTTCTATTTAATAAAGTAGAAAAACTATTAGTTGAAAAAATATTCTAATAATGGCATAAATTCTAGAATGGATAGTATTGATAAAGCGATAATCGGAGTTTTGCAACGCGATTCGGGGACGCCTGTTAGTGAAATCGCCGAATCGGTGGGGCTCTCCCAGACGCCGTGCTGGCGGCGAATCAAGAAGCTGGAGGAAGACGGCGTCATCCGCCGGCGGGTGGCGCTGGCTGAACCGCAGGCGCTCAATCTCAGGTTGACCGCCTTCGTCATGGTCAAGACCGCCCAGCATAACGAAGCGTGGCTCAAAAAATTCGCTGAAGCGGTCCGGCGCATCCCCGAAGTAATTGAACTGCACCGGATGAGCGGCGAGACGGATTATCTCATGAAAGTCGTCTGCCCGGACATGGAGCGTTTCGACAAGGTTTATAAGAAGCTCATCGCCGCCGCCGACTTTTCAGACGTTCGGTCGAGCTTTTCCATGGAGACGTTGAAGTCGACAACGGAGCTGCCGCTCGATTACGCGTGAACCGTTTCGCTCAAATCGAAAAAACGCATTATGTCGCCGGCGCAGGCGCTGCGTTCGTAGCAGGCGTCACGGGGGCTGAAGATCATCGGCACGCCGTTTTTTGCTATGGTTGTTGCTGCATATCCGCGATCGATTTTTGTATTGGGCGCGAGGTCGAAACGGAACCTTTCAACAATCGTCGCCAGCGCGATTTTCAGGTTTGCGCTTGCAAACCAGATGCCCGGGCACCGGCGCGGGCCGGCGTTGAACGGAAGATATTCGTAGGCAGACGGTTTTATCGACGCCCATCTTTCCGGCATAAAACGTCGCGGATGTTCGTAAACCGACTCCAGGCGATGCGTAAGATGCGGCGAGATGAATATCCGTGCGCCCCGATGGAGAGCGATATCGTCGATTTTGCAATCTTCCATCACTTCAAAACCGATCACCGGCACCGGCGTGACAAGACGCATGGTTTCCTTGACCGCGCCGTCGAGCAGCGGCAGCTTTTCAATCCCATCGGCGTCCAGCGACGACAGGGAGCCAGCGCCTTCCAGTTCGGCAATCAGCGCTTTCGTTGCCTCAGGGTGTTGCGTCAGTAAAAACAGCATCCATGACAGGGTGAGCGCGGTTGTTTCATAGGCCGCCATGGCGATGGCGGCGACATTGGCGGCGGCTTGCGTCAGCGAAACCGTCTCGCCGTTCGCAAGCGCGACATTGGCCGCCGCGGCGCGAACATTGTTGTGCGCAGGGCATCGCTGCTCTGCCGCCGTCCATTCCTTTGCGTAGGTTTCAAGCGCTTCGGCTGAACGCATCAGCTTTGCATAAGGCGTCAGGGGCGCATCCACGCGAAATGAAAGCGCGCCGCGCGACCAGCTGTTCTGATGAAATTCATCGACAAGCTCGCCGAATTCAAGGCTTTCGTCCGCTGAGTCTGAGCCGAACAAAAGCTCCAAAGCGAGCCGCTGCGTCAGGCGTCGAGCGAGGTGCGTAATTTCGACTGTTTCACCGATTGGCCACGCGCTCACTTCCTCCGCGGTAATCGCTTTTGCGCCATCAAAAAACGATCGCACCTGCGACTTGCCAGTCAGGGGTAAAATCGCGGCCAGGTGGGCGTCATGCTCTGCGCCGCGCATGCATAAGATATTGCGACGAAGATTTTGCAGCGGCGTGCCTTCTTTCCCGGGCGTCGGCCACGCGCCGGTAGGCCGGAAATGTTCCTGATTCAAAAGAATTTTCTTGTTGAACTCAGGGCCGACGAAAAGATAGCTTTGCGGAACGCCGGACGGTTTTAACAATGGCGCATTAAGCGCAATGACGGGCCCGTGACAGGCATACATTTTTTCAACGCAGCCGACCGGATCACCGTAAAAATCAGCGAAGGTCTTTAACGCAGTGACGCCTTTTAGCGTAACCATCTCAGGTGCTGATACGCCTTCGATCATGAGTCCCGGCCGCCTCTTTTTGAAGAGGTTTTGGATGAAATTCGGTTGCAGCCAACCGCTGCAAACTCCTGTTAAGGCGCCTTATAGGCGATTCCCTGCTTCATCACGAAATCGATGTCTTCAAGCTCGGTTATGTCGCTCAAAGGATCCCCGTCAACGGCGACAATGTCGCCAAACTTGCCGGCGGTAATGGTTCCGAGAACGTTGGACATGCCCAAATTTTCAGCGCTCATGATCGTTGCCGAGCGGATTGCTTCCATTGGCGTCAGGCCGGCGTTCACCAGCAGTGCGAATTCCCGTGCATTGTCGCCGTGTTTCGAAACGCCAGTGTCAGTGCCGAATGCGATCTTGACGCCGCCTTCATGGGCGCGGCGCGCCATGTCATGCATGATCGGGCCGACCTGAAGCGCCTTGGCGCGTTGCGGCGGCAATAGAAAACTCTCAGGGTCTTCCGCCCATTCGACGACAGTCTCGCCGGCGAGCAGCGTAGGCACCAGAAAGGCGCCGTTACGCTTGAACAGGCGGATGGATTCGTTGTCTAGATAAGTGCCGTGCTCGATGGAGTCGACGCCAGCGCGTAGCGCTGCATTAATGCCGTTAACGCCATGCGCATGGGCCGTGACTTTTCTGCCCATCGCGTGACTTGAATCGATAATCGCTTTTAACTCGTCCTCGAAAAATTGCTGCTCAAGACCTGCCGCCGTATTTGAAAGAACGCCGGCCGTTGCGGTGAGTTTGATATGGTCGGCGCCGCGCCGCACCTGTTCACGCACGGCCTTGCGGCAATCGCCGACCCCGTCGCACACGCCGCTTTGATGCAACAGCTCCGCAACGTCATCACGATAGCCTTGCGTGCCGTCACCATGCCCGCCAGTGACGGAAATCGTCGAGCCTGATGCAAAAATGCGCGGACCAATGACGTCGCCTTTCGCAATGCCGTCGCGCAATGCGAAAATTGCGTCACTTGATCCAGCGCCCACATCGCGAACGGTCGTGAACCCGGCCATCAGCGTTTTGCGCGCAAATCCCGCCCCGGCCATGGCGAGATCGCCTTCTGACATTTCAACACGCTGCAGGCGCCCGCGCGGATTGCTCTCGCTCAGTATGTGAACATGCCCGTCAATGAAACCCGGCATCACGAACATGTTTTTCAGATCATGCACCGTAACCGTGTCGTCGGCGTTGGCGCCAATAGCGCTGCCATCCAGAAAGCCGTCGGCCACGCGTTCGACGACGCCGTCCTTGATGACCACCGTCCGGTTCTGCACAACAGCGCCGCCGGGCTCGGCGAGCAACCGTCCGGCGTGAATAACGGCGTAGTCGGCAGCGGTTGCCAGACCCGCATGAAGGATAGCGGCCGTGAAAACGGCATACTTAATTGTATTGAGCATTCATGTCCCCTGAAGGCTGTGAGTAGTTTTGCCGGAGCGTATCCTGCTGTTCAGGAACAATCCAGATGTTTGGCGTGCGGGTTTAAAAAAATCAGTTTGTGACGATCACAAGCCCAGGCGCCAGAACTACCGTCCCGATCTGATCGTTTCTGGCTCGATATACAAGGTCTGTCCGGCGAAATCCAACATGAAGCTTCGATCAGCGAACATATCGGCGCCGATCAGGCAGAATGGCTGGTTATCGATACCGAAGTCATCGAAGATTTTTGCATCATAAACAATGACGATGTGATTGGCCCATACCGCACTGTTCATATGCATGCGGATGATACGTATGGCGAAAGCCTTGTCTTCCGTGTCGAAAACATCGCGGATATTTGTTCCCGTTCTGAAGCCGTGTTGTCTTAAGCCGTTTACGTGCAATCCCCTGGTGATGCGGCGATAGGCGGACATGTTGAAGATCGTGCCAGAGGCGCCGAGATCGATAATGCAGGGAATCTGCAGGCCACGCACCGATACGTTGACAATGTATAGAGGATCAGCTTCGCCATCGACCAGAAACGGCTCCATCGACGTCGCGGTCCAATCGCTCATTGGATGGTCAGGGGTCGCGTTTGGCGCGTAGAATTTTATGAGCCGTTCCTTCTCGCTGAAAAGCGTCCTGTATCGCTCCAGAAAGTCCAGACCCAAAACGCCTTGCGGCGGCGTATTGGGCGGCGCCCAGTCGGGTAGCACCACCCCGATGTGGTCCGGCAGCATAAGCGTTGAAATTGATATGTCGCNNGGCCGATCTCATAGGCAGGCAGCGTGCGCGAGCCGGTAAGGCCGACGATCTGGATCGGCCCCCTGGCCGCCGGTTTAAGCTCAGTGTGCTGTGTAATGTTGGCGAAGACCGATGTGATCGTGGCGCCGGAATCGACGATAAAATCAAAAGGCCCGACGCCGTCGATATGCGCGTCAACGGTGAGCCAGCCCTGATATTCGATCCGGTAGGGTATCTGTTCGACCGGGGGCTGCGGCGGGCCCGCGAACTCCGGCGCATAAGAAGCACAACTGGCGGCCATGGCGGCGGCGCTCATCACACAGGCGGCTTTTTTCGCCCTGTACTTCATGCGCTTCTCACCCTCCCCGGGAATGAAATCGCGCGCCCTGTCTCTTGCGGCAATATTATTCGCTACACAGATATAGTGTCACTAGCCGGGCCGTTTCACCTATTGCCGGAATTGCGATATCTCGAGAAAGTGAAGGAGGGCACTATGTTGCATATCGTTCGCCGTCTGCCGCCCAACGCCCAGAAGGCGCTATTGGCCGTTTCGCTCATCGCGCTAGCCTTGGGCTTATTTCTGTTGCTGCAGTAGCGAAAACCCCTTGTTTTACCTGATTGGCGCGTTATAACCCGCGCCTTCGAACCAGCCGCCGGGCCGGAAGGCATGCCTTGGCGGTGTTGTTACGCGCCCGAAAGGGCCTTTTAAGGATAAGCGAAATGCCCAAAATGAAGACCAAATCAGGCGCGAAAAAGCGCT
>DGNI01000186.1:10559-11907 GCA_002388885.1 Parvularculaceae bacterium UBA4496
TCCGATCCGGACGCCCGGATCGTCAAGAAATACATGCCCTATAACCGGTAAGGAGGCCCTGGCATGTCACGTGTAAAACGGGGCGTTACCACCCACGCCCGCCATCGCAAAGTAATCAAGAAGGCGAAAGGCTATTACGGCCGCCGTAAGAATACTTTCCGCGTCGCCAATCAGGCCGTGGAAAAGGCCGGCCAGTACGCCTATCGCGACCGCCGTGCGCGCAAGCGCAATTTCCGTTCGCTCTGGATCCAGCGGATCAACGCCGCCTGCCGCGAGCTCGACTTTACCTACGCCCGATTTATCAACGGGCTCGACCGCGCCGGGATCGAGGTGGACCGCAAAGTGCTCGCCGATCTCGCCGTAAAGGAGCCCGAGGCGTTCAAGGCCCTGGCGGAAAAGGCGAAAGCGGCCCTCGCTTAACCAGACGTTCCGCCCGGTCTTCATCCTGAGGTGATGCGAAGCAGCGTCGCGAAGGATGGCCAAGGAGACGACGGGTGACGTTTATAGACAAATTCGATTAAGCGTCATTCGGAAACGAGTGACGCTTTTTCTTTTGGTGGTTAAAATTGGAGAACGGACGCCATGTCCGACATTGAACAGCTTGAACGCGATCTGACAGCGAAGATTGAGGCGGCTTCTACGGAAAGCGCGCTCGAAGAGGTGCGCGTTGCGGCGCTCGGCAAGAAGGGCGCTGTTTCCGAGCGGATGAAGACGCTTGGCAAGATGAGCCCTGAAGAGCGCAAGGAAATGGGGCCGGCGCTGAACGGGCTCAAAAACCGCATTGCTGTAGCCATCGACGCCAAGAAATCGGCGCTGGAAGAGGCCGCGCTTGATGCGCGCCTTGCGACCGAAAAAGTCGATGTCACGTTGCCGATCCGCCCTGAGCCTAAGGGCAAAATTCATCCTGTTTCTCAGGTCACGGAGGAAATCGTCGCGATCTTCTCAGCCATGGGGTTCGACGTCGCCGAGGGGCCCGACATTGAGGATGATTTTCATAACTTCACGGCGCTCAACTTCCCGCCGGATCATCCGGCGCGTGAAATGCACGACACATTCTTCCTCGAGCCGAAAGAAGACGGCTCACGCATGCTTTTGCGCACGCATACGTCACCCGTGCAGATCCGCACCATGATGACGCAAAAGCCGCCGATCCGGATCATCATCCCGGGGCGGACATTTCGTTGTGACAGTGATCAGACTCATACGCCGATGTTCCATCAGATCGAGGGGCTTGTTGTCGATAAAGAAGCGCATATGGGCCATCTCAAAGGCACGCTCGAAGCCTTCGCAAAAACCTTCTTCGAAGTGGGCAGCGTCAAGACGCGTTTTCGCCCGCACTTCTTTCCGT
>DGNI01000212.1:0-700 GCA_002388885.1 Parvularculaceae bacterium UBA4496
AGTCTTGCCGTCGGCGTCCACGGCGCCGCGATGCCAGACGGCTTTGAGCGCTGCAATCGCCATCTCGACGATTTCGCGCCGTGGTTCTGCATCAAGCGCCGCCACGAGCCCGACGCCGCAGGCGTCATGTTCCGATGCCGGATCGTACGCGTTCGCCGCCGTCAGACGGTCGCGCCGGCGCAGATATGTCGATACGCAGTCAGTCATCTTGTTTTCTTCTTTTATTCAGCGGCGATGGGCGTGACGTTCGCCGTTTCAAGCCTTTTTGCGATCGCTGCAGCGGCGTTGCGGCCATCGACAATCGCCCATACTACAAGTGATGCGCCGCGCACGATATCGCCGGCCGCATAAACGCCGGGAATACTCGTTTCCAGCGTTCGCCCATCGACCCGCAGCGTGCCGCGCGGCGTAACCTTCAAATCCGGTTCGCCGAACAACGAAGGCAAATCTTCCGCTTCAAAACCAAGCGCCTTGATTACCATGTCGGCGTCGATATCGAATTCTGATCCGTCGATTTCCACCGGCGCGCGCCGGCCGCTTTCGTCCGGCGCCCCAAGCTCCATCCTCGCGACGCGAATGCCATTCGCTTTCGCAGCGTCGCCCTTTACGCCCTTCGGCGCGGCGAGCCATTCGAAGATGACGCCCTCTTCTTCGGCGTTCGCGACCTCACGCGCCGAACCCGGCATGTTCTTGCGGTCGC
>DGNI01000212.1:734-5602 GCA_002388885.1 Parvularculaceae bacterium UBA4496
GCCGCCGCCGATGACAACGACATTCTTGCCTGACGCATCGAGTTCACCTGACTCGAATTCAGCAACGCTATCGCCAAAGCCCCTGCGGTTCGACGCCGTCAGAAAATCAAGCGCGGCAACGACGCCGGCGTTTCCGGAACCGGGACAGACAAGATCGCGCGCCTTGTAAACGCCGGTGGCGATCAGCACCGCATCATGATCGGCGCGAATCTCGCCGAGCGTGACGTCCTTGCCAATGTCGATATTTCGCACGAACTGAACGCCGCTTTTTTCAAGATGTTCCGTGCGACGCGAAACCACATGCTTTTCCAGTTTGAAATTCGGAATGCCGTAGACAAGCAACCCGCCGGTGCGATCATACCGGTCGTAAACCTTGACCTGTATGCCCTCCTTGCGCAGCTCCTCCGCCGCAGCGAGCCCCGCCGGCCCGGCGCCGATAATGCCCACCGACTGCGGGCGCTCATGGGCGGGTTTGACCGGTTTGATCCAGCCGTTTTCCCACGCGGTTTCAGTAATGTATTGCTCAACGGATCCGATGGTCACTGTGCCATGGCCGGACTGTTCGATGACGCAGGAACCTTCACACAAACGGTCCTGCGGACAGATGCGCCCGCAGACTTCTGGCATGTTATTGGTCACTGACGATAGCGCATAGGCGTCTTCGAGACGTCCTTCAGCAACAGCCTTCAGCCAGTCGGGAATGTCATTGCCGAGCGGGCAGTGATCGGAACAGAACGGCACGCCGCACTGGCTGCAACGCGCCGATTGCGCCGCTGCATGATCGTCGGCGAACCGCGCATATATTTCGTTGAAATCCCGGCGACGATCGCCGGGATTGCGTTTCTTTGGAGTCTCGCGATCGCGCGAAACGAATTTCAACATTTGCTCGGTTATTTGAGCCTCCGTTGATACTAATTAGCCTTTTGCGAATTCGGGGTAAGCTTCAAGGCCAAGCTCCGCCTTGTCCAGCCCGAGACGCTCATCCTCGTCGCTTGCTCTGACGCCAAGCGTATATTTCAGCGCCAGCCAGAATAATAAACTCACAGCGAAGACGAAAACGCCAATGACGACGACGCCGGTCAACTGACCGAAGAATGTCACGCCCTTGTTGCTGAGCGGCACGATCAGCGTACCCCAGATGCCGCAAAACAGGTGCGCGGGAATCGCCCCAACCACGTCATCAATCTTGAGCTTGTCCAGCACGGGCACGGCCAGCGTTACTATAACACCGCCTACGGCGCCGATCAAAATCGCTGTCCAGACGGCGGGTTGCAACGGTTCGGCCGTAATCGAAACGAGCCCGCCGATGGCGCCGTTCAGCACGATGGTAAGATCGACTTTCTTGTAAAGCGCCTGTGTCAGCAAGAGCGAGGCGACAACACCGCCGCACGCCGCCATGTTGGTGTTGACGAAAATCTTCGACACATCGGTTGCATCGGAAATCGTTCCGAGCGCCAATTGCGAGCCGCCGTTAAACCCGAACCATCCAAGCCACAAGATGAACGTGCCGAGAGTCGCCAGCGGCAGCGACGACCCCGGAATTGGCGCAACCTTGCCGCCCACATATTTCCCGTTACGCGCGCCCAGAACGATCGCACCGGCGAGCGCTGCCCAGCCGCCGGTCGAGTGCACCAGCGTCGAACCGGCGAAATCGTCAAAACGCGCATCGAGCCAGCCGGCGCCCCAGACCCAGCTCGCCTGGATCGGATAGATAATGCCGGTCAGCACGGCGACGAAAATCAGAAACGGAAATAGCTTGATGCGTTCGGCGAGCGTGCCGGAAACGATCGACGCTGCGGTCGCAACGAATACCATCTGGAAAAACCAGTCGGNNNATTGCCTACCGAACCGCTTTCGTCGCCGCCCCAGAGTATATTCAATGGCGCAATGAACCCGCCTTCAGCGACCCCATAAATCAAATCGTAGCCGATAAAATACACCATAAGGCCTGCAACCGAATAAAGTGCAATGTTTTTAAGGCATATGGTGGCTGCATTCTTGGACCGCACGAGCCCGGCTTCTAGCATGCAAAAGCCAGCGGCCATGAACATGACAACCATGCCGGATACGAGAAACAATAGCGTATTGAAGACGAAGGCCGATCCATCCGACGGCGCAGGAACCGCCGCTGCCGCCTCGACAACTTCCGCCGCTTCCTGGGCGAATGCGCCCGATACACACACAAGGCTTGCCGCCGCAATCGAGACGGCCGATTTCATTTTGATATTCATGATTTTCTTATCCCGTCCGGTTAAAGCGCCGCCGCGCCGGTTTCGCCGGTACGCACGCGCACGGCCTCTTCCAGATCAAGCACGAAAATTTTTCCGTCGCCGATGCGGTCTGTTTTGGCTGAATTCTGAATCGCTTCGACGACTTTCGATACTTCGCTGGCCGCAACGGCGATTTCAAGTTTTACCTTCGGCACAAAGTCGACCTGATATTCGGCGCCGCGATAGACCTCGCTATGGCCCTTTTGTCTGCCAAAGCCTTTGACGTCGGAAACCGTCATGCCTTCGACGCCGACATTCGTCAGCGCGGTCCGGATATCTTCCAGACGATGCGGTTTCACGACAGCGATAATATATTTCATCCGTTTGCCCCTTTTCGGACTTCTGCGCATATTGGAATCGGCAAAAAGCCTGATTGATTCGATTCCAACGCTAACCACGACGCTTTTGCAACGCAACCTAAATTTGCTGCACAAGCGAAATATGCTACGCAATGACGCTATTTCGTGCTATTTTTAGATATATTAGTGTCAGATTTATAGAATTAATGGCTATTTTTAGCGGTAAACTCTGATAGTGGTAATTTTATTATTGTGCGCTGCAGCAGCTTTCGACACGGTTAGTCCGTAAACGAACCGTTCTGTTCAGCATACCCCGTTTCCTGTGAAACGCGGTGAAAGGAGGAATCTATGTTGCGCGCACTCTCCGGCGCAATCGCACTATCAGCCCTTGCGGTCCCGGCTCATGCGGAGTCGCTTGGCGTTTCCACCGATGTCGCTTTTGAATCCCGCTATGTATTCCGCGGCGTCCAACTACAGGAGGCAAGCGTTCAGCCCGCCGTCACACTGTCATACGGCAGTTTCTATGCCGGCGCCTGGTTCGCATTGCCGGTCGGCGATGACGATGTCTCTTACGGCGACGAGCTTGACCTGTTCGCCGGGTACAGCGCGCCAATCAATGAAACCGTATCTTTCGATATTGGCGTCACCTATTATACCTANNTTCGACGACAGCACCAACACAGTCGAAATCTTCGGCGGTCTGTCGTTTGATATTCCGTTTTCGCCGACAGCCTACGTTTACCGCGACTTCACGCTTAATACGACGACTCTCGAAGGGGGCGTGTCATACTCCATCCCGGTCGCCGAGAAATTAAGCTTCGATCTCGGCGGGTCACTCGGTTACGTCCTGCCAGATGGACCGGGTGATTATCTTTACGGCCTCGCGACGGCGGACCTTTCCTATGCATTCTCCGACAATGGCTCGTTCTATGTCGGCGCGCGCTATGGCGGGTCGGACATACCGGGCGGCGCAATATTTGACGACACCACGCCGCCGACCGTGTCCACGGATCCGAGCGGTTTCTGGTTCGGCCTGGGATTTAGCGCATCGTTCTAGGTCGCGGGGACCAAAAACCGGGGGGTCTCCTCCACTCATGATTTGAAACTGCAACTCGCCGCCGTCCGGCAATGCCGGTCGGCGGCTTTTTTGCCGTAAAGGACTGCTATCTATTCAGTGTACTAACTTTTATATGCCTTGATTTCCAAAAAACAATTCTTTATCAAGGACTTCAATGGCGAAGCACCCTATGTTCCCCGGCTACGACCCGGGAAGGAATTATTGCGAAATATTCGGAAAGTCCGGCGCCACATCTGCGCCCAACCCGCTCGCAAGGAAGCTCGCCAAATACAAGGCGCGCGCCCTCAATCAGCGCAACGCCGCCGCCGAGCGTGAGCTTCACAATCTCGGAATTACCTTTACGGTGTATTCCGATGCGGGCGCCATCGATCGGATCCTGCCTTTCGACCCTATCCCCCGGCAGATCAGTCAGGCTGACTGGAAAGTCATCGAAAGCGGCTGCAAACAGCGCGTCGCGGCGATGAACGCCTTTCTGACCGATATCTACGGCGCCCAGAAAATTCTCAAGGACAAGATCATCCCCAAGGATCTGGTTCTTAAAAACAAGCACTTCCGCAAGGAAATGCTTGGCGTCAAACTCGTCAACAATACCTACACCCACATCTCCGGCGTTGACCTGATCCGGGATGAAACCGGCGAGTTTTTCGTGTTGGAGGATAATTGCCGTTCACCTTCGGGCGTTTCCTATGTCATCGAGAACCGGCACTTGATGATGCGCTCATTCCCCGACCTGATGGAAGGGATGAAAGTAATGCCGGTGTCCGACTATGGCAAACGTCTGCGCGGCAAGCTGATGGAATGCGCGCCCCAGCGTATCCAGAAACCGCACATCGCGCTGTTGACGCCAGGCGTGTTCAACTCCGCCTATTTCGAACACATCTTTCTGGCGCGCGAAATGGGCGTGCCGCTGGTCGAGGGCCGCGATCTGATTGTTGACGATCAAAATCGCGTGTTCATGAAGACCATTACCGGCCTTGAGCGTATTCACATGATTTATCGCCGGATCGACGATGATTTTCTCGACCCGGAGGTGTTCCAGAAGGACTCTATGCTCGGCGTTCCCGGGATTATGCGCGCCCTGAAAGCCGGAAAGGTTTCAATCGCCAATGCTGTGGGCGCGGGCGTCGCCGACGACAAGGCGGTCTACGCCTACATGCCGCGCATAATCGATTATTATCTCGGCGAAGAAGCGATCCTGAGCAATGTCGAAACCCATATCTG
>DGNI01000126.1 GCA_002388885.1 Parvularculaceae bacterium UBA4496
CCTCCATCCTGTCGCTCAGCATAAAAAGCTGGGATTTCAGGCTGTATCCCATTGCCCGCTCGGCGCTCGGCGGCGCGTCTTCTAGTATCCGGACGGCCTCATCGGCATAGCGTGTCGCCTCGGCTGATTCTGCGCGATACCAGTGCAGGCGAGATAACCAGCGCAAATTGTCGGCGACACGGTCCTTGCGGCCAAGCGCCCGCCAGAGCGTGATGGCGTGGCGGCGCGCATCTAGGACTTCATCATCAATTCGCAATGATAACCCGGCCTCGTAGGCCCATTTTTCGTATATCTCTGCGGCCTGCTCAATTTCCGCATCATCAACAAACTTCATTGCCGTCGAAAGATGCGCCGCGGCTTCCTGATGGGCGCCGATGGCGGCTGCTGTTTCCGCCGCCATCGGCGCATATTTCAGGACCATCGTAGCATCAAGCGCGCCGGCAGCGTGATGAACAAGCGCATCAAAAGCGGGCGAAAACTCATTGGCGTCAAGCAGGGCCTTCAGAATTTGCGCGTGAATTTCCCGCTGCCGAGTCGGCGGTACTCGCGCCATGGTCGACAGCCGCGCCAGTTCGTGGCGAAAACGCAGGTCGCTCGAACCCGCTTCAACCAGAAGTTTGCGACCGAGCGCCGCCATCGAAAATAATTCGCCCTGATCGCCGAATAACGGCTGAAGAATTTTTTTTGGAATGGATCCTGGCAGGAGGCTCAATGTTTCCAGGAATTCCCGTTCAAGAGCCGATAGGCGCAAAAGTCTCGTGTTAACGGCGTCCTTAATCGACGCCGGCAGCGAATCGCCCGGGTTTTCTTCGCTCGCCAAGAGTTCGTTGACGAAAAACGGGTTGCCGCCGGAGACCTCATAATATTCTGCGCTTCGGTCTTTTTCCCCGGCGGCGGCGCAAAGTTTGCGCACGCCAGATTTAGAAAATGGCTGCAAGGTCATCTTGGTCGTAAGCGCCGCCGGGAAATCACCCAAAACCTTGTTTAACCTCTGATTATCGACGACCTCGTCATGGCGAAAACTCACGACCATCAGCATAGCGATTGCGGAAATTCGGCGTCCAAGATATTTCAAAAGATCAAGGGTGGCGAAATCGGCCCAGTGTATGTCTTCAATGACAAAAACCGCGCCACGGGCGTCCTCCTCAAGCTGCTTCGCGATTGCCGAGAACAGGTCGTTTGGCGACGCGCCGTTCTCCAGCAAATCAACGATTTTGTCGGGAAAAGCACTCACCATGTCGTAGAGCGGGCCCAGCGGTCTGGGCGTGGAAAGCGCTTCGCACGCGCCCCAATAGATCGGCTGATCACCGCCGATCCGCTCGCGTAGAGCCGAAATCAGCGACGTTTTGCCAATGCCCGCTTCGCCGCGAACGAGCGCAATGGCGCCGCGCCCTTTAACGGCGTCCCGATGCAGCGATAACAGCGTATCAAATTCGTTTTTGCGCTCAATGAACATCCTGACGCCCAAACAGCCTCACCGCATGCGATTACTCAATAGCATTTCAGCCAATCGATGCATTGTCTTGTTTATGGCGCATTTACAGCGCCGCTTCGACACGGAAAGCGCGGCTTTTGCGAAAATTGAGGGGGGCCGGGCGAAAATTGAGTAATGGGTGCCGCGAATCTTCGAGATACACTCAATCCAAAAAGTAAATAATGCAAAATAAGAAATACCATAAATTGGGGGAGAAAATTGCGTCGGGGAGAACGCAGCCGAATGCCTCCGCCAAGAGAGTTTTCCCGTGGCGGAGGTTTTCGCGCTCTGACGACGCGCCGAAAGTGTGATGAAAGGAATAAAGTGACATGAAGTTGCTCAAGACGATCGCCATCGCCAGCATCATCGGAACAAGTCTGGCGGCCGCCGCGGAACCCAAGGTCACAGGCGGCGGTGAGCAGATAGTTGCAGGCGGCATTACATTCGGCATGACCGTCAATGCGATTGACACGCGTAGCGGCGTCAAGGGGTCAATTCAATACAGCCGGGAAGCAAATGGCGGCGCGCAAGCATTATCCGTCCACGCAAAAGCAACCTGTTTGTGGGTTTCGCCGGATGCATCGCGCGTCGTCGTGGCCGGTCCGGCTGAGGTGCAAGCCGGCGTAAGCGAAGGCGACTGGTTTTTTGCGGCAGTGAAGGAAGGCGGCACAGGGTCCGGCGACCGTGTGCGTGCGGGGTTCGCCTCCGAAACCGAAGGTAGAAACAAGTGTGAAAACGGCGAGACTCGCTTTCCCGGCCTCGTTGCGGAAGGCAATTTTACGATCCGGAACGACAATTAAAATTTGCGATTGACCACGCGAAGATTGGGTAAAACAACGGCTGTGCTTACCGAAAATCAGATTCTCGCATATTCGTGGTGCAATCCTCCGAGATGCGGGATGGATCGGACCGAGCCGTTTGCTCAATACGCCTCGTTTGCGGGGCATCTTGTTTAAACCAAGATGAGTGCGCGCCGTATTGAAATAATTGGCGTAAGCTTTCAGTATTCAAGAAAATGGAGCTCATCGTGAATGATTATGTGATCGAGGCATTCACGCCAGAATATTTCTTGCGCCAGCGATAATAGGTCTGTTGCGAAACTCCGGCCTTGCGGCAGACCTCTTCAACACTCAATCCGTCATCCGCTTGCTTCAAAATATACGCAATCTGCTGCTCACTGAACCGCGATTTCTTCATTGAAACTCCTCCTCATGACAGCCAAATCATAATGAGAAAATTCTCAGCTCAAACGGTCCAAGATTTGGGCAGCAGGTCAGTCAAGCCGCGTTCAGAATGCGGCGTCCGGACCTCTCACCAAGCCATTCTCTACACGCGCTGGGTCGTTGATAGGTCCTTGACATGCTGCGACTAGCTCGTGGGCAACGTTCCCAACACGGGAAATCCTATGCTGCACTAGAAAGGTCACGTCACCACATGCGCCGCTTAGCTTTCCTGTCAGTCTTGTTGTGCGGGTGCGGCCTGACAAGCGCAGCACAACAGCCGCGTCTGACCGGCGTGACACCAAACGCCCCCAATTCAGAAGCGCGCGCTGTCATTGCCGAAAAAGCAGTTGCCGACCGCCTTCAAGCGTTTTTCGAACAGAAAGCGGAGGATGGATTTTCTGGTGAGATCTGGGTTTCTGTTCGCGGGAGAACACTGTTTCGCGAGGCATACGGACATTCAGGATGCTCTGGTGATCCGATACGGGTAGGTGGCGTTTACCTGATCGGCTCGCTGGTAAAAGATTATACCAAACTTGCAATCTTCAAACTTGCGGATCAACAAAAGCTGGCTCTGGACGATCCTATCGGCGAGTACCTTCCGGGTTTGGCGTCAGACCTGCAAAACATTACTATTAGCATGCTGGCTGAACACCGATCCGGTCTTCCAGATACTATCGATAAGTCAAGTGCGCCCACAGATTACTCGCTCGACTGGGATTATGAGCCCGTTGATCGGCACCAGCTGCTCCAAAGAGCCGCCGGCGCCAGGCAGGTACATGAACCTGATGCCGAACGCCACTATTCAAATCTCGGATATTCACTACTGGCTGCTATCATAGAAGTGGCCGCGGGCACGCCCTATGAACATTTTCTCCGGCAACACATCTTCACACCTTTGGGAATGCAGCAGACTGGATATGTCTCGCCAAACCTTGATGCTCAGCAGTTGATTGACGGCTGCAGGGACGGCCAACTCTGGCCAATGCCATCAGTAGACAGAGGATGGCTCGAGGATGGGCCCTCGTGGAACCTGAGGGGCAATGGCGGCATGGTCGGCACGGCCGACGATATAGGCCGTTGGATGGGTGCCTTCCATGGCAAAGATCTTTTATCAAACCACTTTCGCGATGCATGGCTGTCGACGGTCATGGGCACATCAAAAACCTTTCAATCACGTGCAGTTGGCGCAGGCGGCAGCAACGGGATTTACAATGCCTACTACCTGCTTTTGACTGAGCCCGAAGTGTCACTGGTTATGCTTAGCAATAATGAGGCATTTCTGGTCGAGAGGTACAAGGACGAGGTATTCGCAATTATTGCTGACGGCCTAATCTCAACGGGTAGTAAATAGCCCGTTTGGTCATGACCGGGTTTCATTGAGTGGTCCAGCTTGAGAGTTAGAGTCCGGCCACGCTTTCAGCGTAAACTAAAGGTGGCTGTTGAGGCAAGACGGCTTCGGGCGCGGGCAGGCGATACCCGAGAGAAGAGTGCGGGCGTTCGGTGTTTGTAGTACCATCGCCATCGCTCGATCAGCACCTGCGCTTCTTTCAGTATGTAAAATATTTCGCGGTTCAGGCATTCATCTCTCAATTTTCCGTTGAAGGATCCATTGTAGTCGTTCTCCCAAGGGCTTCCCGGTGCAATATAGAGCCGTCTTAGTACCGATGCGCTTGCTACTGCCTGTTCGTCTCGGTGGAGCCGAACTGTTCTAGCCGCTGGGCGAGATCCCGGTAGGTTTTGCTACCGATTGCCGAATTCGAGAAGATCAGAATTTGGGTGTCCGTTCCGCTCCTAAATTCGAACATCTCGAAACCACGCCTCGACCCGTTGAAATTCACAATTTCCCCACTGAACGCGACCCGCACGGCGTCTGGTATGGACTGCGAAGTCTGAACGAAGCGAGTAAACTTGAGAATGTCCTTAAGGCTCGAATACATCCCGCCGNNGCTACCCTTTACGAGCCAAGATGTCGGCCCCCAATTGGGCGGGATATTGGGCAGGCCAATCGTGCTCGGCCCGCCACCGACGGCGAAGTCCTCCACAGCCAAGCCCAGCGCGCTCCCGTACATGCCGGTCTCAGTCATGCCAGCGGGTTCGAGAATCTGCTCCTTCAAATATTCGAAATAGGGTTTGCCGGTTGCGATTTCGACGATCGCCGCCAGAAACGAGAAGCCCGCATGCGAATGCCCTCGGCGCGCGCCGGGTTCAAACCGAAGCGGGGCGGCGAGGATACGGCGGACGAATTCGTCCCGCGAAATCCACGCAAGGTCCGGGTCCCAATCCTGCTCATTGTCGATGAAGTCGGGCAGGCCGCTCATGTTCTCCAGCAGGTTCCTTACCGTCATGCCCGCTTTGTCCTGAGGAACCTCGCCGACATATTCCGAAATCGGATCGTCGAGCGAGAGATGCCCTTGCGCACTCGCGATATAGGCCATAGCTACCGTAAAATCGATCGGCTGCGACCCGACACCGAAGATCTTGGTCGTGGTCATGGGGAGGCCGAGGTTACGATCGGCCAGGCCGAGCGCGGTCCGGCTAATCTCGTCGCCTCCGATCCGGACATAGACGACACCGTCGAGCCCAGCCTGCTCCGCCATGCCAAGCACCTCGTCGAGGTTGTCGCGCGTAATAACTGGAAGCGAGAGTTTGGCGTTGGCATCCTCGATCTCGATCGAATCGATTGCGAATGGCGGCTCGTCTTCGACCGTGAAGGAAATTGCCCAGCGACCATCTGGTCCGCCAAGCGTAAGACGATAGACATCCCCCTGCACGTCGAGGCCTGCTCCCCCGGCGTTGGCTGCTGCATTGACGAGTTGCTGGCGTAGCCGGCCAAGTTCTTCAGCCGTAGTGTTCACGCGATAGCGCTCCGAAAGATGGCCGGATACAAAAGCGTCCCAGTCCATGCGGTGGAGCCGCTCGAGCGCCTGGATGTGCTGTTCGGTGCGGCCGTCCCGGTCGCTTGCCGGCTTCATCGGCTCATCTTCCGAAGACGCAAGATCGATGCTGGTGACGCCTTCCGGCGTAATGCTGACGTTTACCCGGTGCGTCCCCGTCGAGCCGCCAAGTATCAGTATAACACCTCCCGGAAGCCCCTCGACTTCCACGCCATCGGTAACCCCTCCAATCACGCTGCGAATGGATGTTAGTTTGGCGATAATCGATGCTCGTTGGTCGGGCGTGACTCCGATCATGACCTCGTCAACATAGTGTTCAACAGCGTTGCCGTCGCTCGAGTCCAGCATGGCGATGGTTTTATCAACAGCGTCCCGGACATACTGCGGCGGCCCGCTTTGTCCCTGGGCAGCCGACAGGGGCAGGAACAAGCCCGCTAACAGGAGAAATGCGCCAGCTACTAGTTTTCTGAGCGCCGCCTGGCGGTTTACTGCGATCATCGTTCGGCCTTTCCAGTTATGTGATTTGGCCACGATGATAGGCATTGCCCGTCAAGCAGGTATCAAGAAATGAGACATTGCTCGTCGTTCATCGAGAGCCGGGAAATGGTCCGAAACGTTGCGTGATAACTAGATGCACGTCGGCTGCACGATCATTGTTTGGCCGGTCACCTAGAATGCTGCGTATCCATCGCAGATAGAGTTTTTGATAAGGACTGTCGGTGTTTAGTCCGCGGTATATTAAGGCGAACAACCTGCCGTTCATGATTATTAATTGACGCGGCCTTGACGTGACAGATGTAGCGAACTTTCCTTTATAGTAACAAGCGGAGTTCGTTCATATGACCATATCTATCTCAAAAAACAGGGTCATCGCGGCGTTGGTTACGTTAATCGCGACCATGAATTATCACGCGCGCGTTGAAGCGCAGGAGTCGCTTGCAGCCTACACGGCGCCAAATACCGAAGTGTTGCCGATTTCGGCGTTGAGCAATGGTGCGGATTACGAAATCTACGTAAAGCTGCCGAAAGGTTACTATGAAAGCGATGAGAGCTATCCTTTAATGATCGCGCTGGACGCGGATTATTCGTTCTCAATCGTCGCCAACATTGTCGAACACCTCGCAGATCGCGGCCAAGCTCCGAATATGATCGTCGTAGCGATCGC
>DGNI01000031.1:0-22146 GCA_002388885.1 Parvularculaceae bacterium UBA4496
CGTCGGAGCCGAGATACATTTCATTGTCGCCCCGGCCGATGGCGAGGGGGCTGCCCTTCCGGCCGCAGATCATCAGATCGTCCTCGCCTGAAAAAATGGCAGCGAAGGCGAAGGCGCCGCGCATCCGGCCGATCGCTTTTTTGAACGCCTCGACGGGCGTCATGTTTTCCGTTTGCAGATAGTGGGTGATCAGCTGCGGGCAGACTTCCGCGTCCGTTTCTGACTCAAAAACGATTCCCTTGTCTTCGAGTTCCCGCCGCAGTTCGGCGAAATTTTCGATGATGCCGTTGTGGACGACGGCCACGCGTTCCGTGGCATGCGGGTGGGCGTTGGTTTCATTCGGCGCGCCATGAGTCGCCCAGCGGGTGTGTCCGATGCCGGCGAACCCGGGCAGAGGGCGGGAAGCGAGCACCTCGTCAAGATTGGAAAGTTTTCCCGGCGCACGGCGGCGGTCGAGGCGGCCTTCGTGGAGCGTCGCGATCCCCGCCGAATCATAGCCGCGATATTCAAGGCGTTTAAGGCCCGCCATGATTTGCGGCGCGGCGTCGCTTGAGCCCAGAATTCCTATTATTCCGCACATTTCCCGCTTATCCTCGCCGCTGTCCCGGTTTGACGCTAAAAGCCTCATCCATAAGGCTTTATTAAAGCAAAATCGCGGCCGGAAAATGCCGCTAATCGCCTGCCTTTCGTGTTGTTAAGCCGCAAAGCGGTTATAGTACAGGGGAGGGATATTTACTTTATGGGTCATTTTGATATGCCGCCGCCGAACGAGGGCTCGTCATTCGCCTTCCCCGGGAGTTTCTTCACCATGTCTTTACGCCGTCTGCTGGCCGGGCTCGGCCTGTCGATAATTGCAGCTTTCACTGCCGCTGCGTCCGATGAGGATGCGCGCGGCGAGCCGATAACTTTCGGCTATATTGAGAATGTCGCGGTCGGCAATCTCGGTCTCGAAATGAAGGGCAAGCTCGACACGGGCGCCGATACGACGTCCGTTCATGCCTACAACGTCGAAGTCTATAAACGCGGCGAGCGGGATAACTGGGTGAAGTTCCGGCTGATCGGCAAGGACGGCAGGTCGATTAAGTATGACCAGAACGTCGTCCGTTTTGCCAACATCAAAACCAAGACGGGCGGAACCATCCGCAGACCCGTCATTCATCTGCCGATATGCATCGGCGGGAGAGTGGCGCGCGCGGAAGTCAATCTCGCAGATCGCGGCGATTTTGAATACGACATTCTGATCGGGCGGGAGTTTCTGGCGAACCGGATTCTTGTTGATTCGAGCCGGACATTCATGGCCGCGGAAGATTGCGGACAGGTTGATGAAGATTAACTTTCGCCACGCGACGATCCTCGGGATCGTTTTGATCGTCGCAGGCGCTGTCATCTTCTTGGTCAAATCTGCGGCTTTGCATTATCCGTTGACACCGGGCGCCCGTGCGACGCTCTGGGACTTTGAAATTTATCTGGAATTTGTGGGGCGTAATCAGCCGGCGCGGATTGAAACCTACATTCCAGCCGGAGATGTCGAACGCACTTTCCCGCAGGAAGAATTCTACAATGGATCGTTCGGCCTGAGTCTGATTGGCGAGACCGGGTCGCGCAATCGCAAGGCTGTATGGACATACCGGTATCCTGCTAACAAGAAAGTGCTGCGCTATGCGGCGCAGACACTGGGCGAAACGCTATCGACGCCGTTGCCGCTGGCGTTCCGGGAGTCTGAACCTCAGGTCATCCCGTTTCAGGCCGATGAGGTAAAACGTCAGGCGTTTATCGTCTGGTCGGGGAATTTACGTCAGCGCTCAGCCGATGACCGGTCCTTTGCCGACCTTGCATTGAAGTCGGTCTTTGAAACCCGCGCCGATAACGAGCAATTCGCCGATGAAGTCGCCGCGCTCTTGGAAGAGGGCGAGGGCGTCGTCGGGCGGCTCCTGCTGGCGCAGCAATTGTTACAGTCGCAGGGCGTGCCCGCGCGCATCGCCGGCGGCGTTTACCTATCCGACGAACGCCGGCGTGAGGAAACGCGCCGCTGGCTCGAATATCATATCGATGGCGACGACTTTCGTTTCTTCCCCGGCGGCGCGCCGGACCGGTTTTTTACGATCTGGTACGGACCGCGGCCGCTCGTGACCGCTGACGGCGTCGATGATCTTGATGTTCAAATAGCGCTGCGATCCCGTGAAACGTCTGCGGCGGCGGTTGCAGAAAATGCACCCGGTCCGCTCGGCGATTTCGGTCGTGCAATGGGATTCAGCGGATTGCCGCTGACGACCCAGCTTGTCTATCAGGTGCTGATCACCATTCCGGTCGGCATCGCTATTCTCGTCTTCCTGCGCCAGTTTATCGGGTTCAAGACGCTGGGCACCTTCATGCCGGTGCTGATCGGCATCGCCTTCCGGGAAACCGCGCTGATCAACGGCATTCTCCTTTTCTCATTACTCATAGCGCTAGGCCTGACATTGAGATTCTATCTGGAACGATTGCACCTGCTGCTTGTGCCAAGACTGGCGGTGGTCCTGATCTTTATCGTCATGGCGATGGCTGGGATCACCATCCTGATGACTGGCGCCAATCAGGCGATCGGGCTTTCGATCTCCTTGTTCCCAATGGTGATCCTGACCATGACGATTGAGCGCATGTCGATTGTCTGGGAAGAAAGCTCCGCCGGCGAAGCCATCAAGCAGGGCGTGGGCAGTCTTGCTGTGGCGGCGATCACCTATCTCGCCATGACCAATTCGCATGTTGAATACCTGATGTATCAGTTTCCGGAACTGTTGCTGGTGCTGATGGGGCTATGCGTGCTGATGGGGCGTTATACGGGCCTGCGCCTGTCTGAGCTCTGGCGGTTCCGCGCGCTGGCGAATTAGCGATGCTCAAGACCTATCGCGCATTGAAACGAAACGGCGTCATCGGCATTAACGAGCGCAATGTGCGTTTCGTAAACGCGCTGAACGCCCGCAAGTTTCTGATCCGCGTTGACGACAAGGAGCTGACGAAAGAGCTTGCGAGCGCGGCAGGCATTGCAACGCCAGAGCTTTATGGCGTCATCAAGAACGCCCGCGACATGAAGCGTCTGCCCGAATTCATCGATCACACGGACGGTTTCGTCATCAAACCAGCCATGGGCTCGCAGGGCAAAGGCATTATCGTTATCGATGGGCCGCTGAAGGGCGGGTGGCGGCTTTCGTCCGGTCGGCGTATCGACCTCGAAGGCATGAAGTACCAGATCAACAACATGCTGTCAGGCATGTATTCGCTCGGCGGTCAACCGGACAAGGCGCTCGTTGAATATCGCGTGAAGTTCGACAATATATTCGGCCAGGTGTCGTACAAGGGCGTCCCGGACATTCGCGTCATCGTCCTGAAAGGCGTGCCGGTGTTCGCCATGCTGCGCTTGCCCACGGCGGAGTCCGACGGAAAGGCGAACCTGCACAAGGGCGGCGTCGGCGCCGGAATCGATTTGGCGACCGGCCGGACGAAACGCGCCATGCAGCACGATCAGTTCGTCGAAATTCACCCCGACACAGGCTACCCGCTTGAAGACATTCAAACCCCCTATTGGGACGAGATCCTGTTGATGGCGGCGAAGTCTTACGAGATGACCGAGCTTGGCTATGTCGGCGTGGATGTCGTGCTCGACCGCGACAAGGGCCCGCTCTTGCTTGAACTTAACGCGCGTCCCGGCATTTCCATCCAGATCGCCAACCGGGTGGGCTTGCGTTTTGTTTTAGACAAAGCCGAGGCGCTTGGCGCTGCGGTCAGAACACCAGAAGAGCGCGTTGAGATTGCAAAGACGTTAGGCTGATCCTGACTTGATGATATCCGCGGCTTTTTCGGCAATCATGATGGTCGGCGCGTTGGTGTTGCCTGAAATGAGATAGGGCATAATTGAAGCGTCGACGACGCGAAGCCCTTCGACGCCGTTGACGCGCAAGGACGTGTCAACGACTGCGCTTGCGTCTGTACCCATGCGGCAGGTGCCGACCGGGTGATAGATCGTATCGCCGCGGGCGCGAATGTCAGCTTCCAGTTCTTCGTCGTTCGCGTTTTCTTTGAGATAAAGTCGTTTGCCCCGCACCTTATCGAAGGCTGGTGCGGCAAGGATGCGCTCCGTCATGCGGGCGCCCTTCATGAGCCGCTTAAGATCGTCCTCGTCATCGAGAAAGTTCGGATCGATGGCGGGCGGTGCAAACGGGTCAGCGTTCGCGAGCGTGACGCTTCCACGGCTTTTCGGCCTAAGCACGCAAACATGACAGGAATAGCCGGAGCCGAAATGTTTTTTTCGCGCGTGATCGTCGATCATGGAGGTGAAGAAATGCAGTTGAATATCGGGCTCCGGCTCCGTCGAGTCTGTTTTTAGAAATGCTCCGCATTCCAGCGTGCAGCTGGTGAGCATGCCTTCACCGCGAGACTTGAACTTTAGAAACTCGGGCAAAAACCGGGCTACGGTGCCGATATTCATGCCAACGCCATAGGGCGAACTCGACTTATGCAACGCCGTCCAGTCGAAATGGTCCTGGAGGTTTTGACCGGCATTGGGCGCATCATGCACGACATCAATGCCATGATCCCGCAAATGCGCGCCGGGCCCAACGCCAGAAAGCATCAGAAGTTGCGGCGACTGGAATGCGCCGGCGGAAATAATAACTTCCTTTTTTGCGGCAATAAAATTACGCGCGCCTTTGCAGATAAGAGCGACGCCTTTCGTTTGTCTGCCTTCAAATACAATTCGTTCCGCATGCGCGTCCGTAATAATAGTGAAATTCGCGCGATTGCGCGCCGGGTTAAGATAGGCGTCCGCAGTTGAACAGCGCCGGCCGTTCGCGGCCGTCAACTGGTAGTATCCGGCGCCTTCTTGACTCGGACCGTTGAAGTCGCCGTTTGCAGGAATTTGAAGTTCGGCGGCGGCGGCAAGAAACAAATTTGACAGGGGGTTTTTGTCACGTGCGTCAGAGACGGTAAGCGGTCCGCCGATGCTATGGTACGGGCTCGATCCG
Organism: Parvularculaceae bacterium UBA4496; assembly: GCA_002388885.1. Taxonomy (GTDB): domain Bacteria; phylum Pseudomonadota; class Alphaproteobacteria; order Caulobacterales; family Parvularculaceae; genus Hyphococcus. The sequence continues at coordinate 4,998 of DGNI01000031.1, forward strand.
CGCGTGTTGTTTTCCGCCTTCAAGAAATAGGGAAGCACGTCATCCCAGGCCCATCCGGGTGCGCCGTTTTCCGCCCAGCGGTTATAATCGTACGCGCTGCCGCGAATATAGATCATTCCGTTGACGGAACTGGAGCCGCCCAGCGTTCTGCCCCGGGGCTGATACCCGCAACGGCCGTTTAGGTGTTTTTGAGGCACCGTGTCGAAACGCCAGTGATAGGGCGAGTTATCTGAAAACAATGCGACGCCCAAAGGCGTATGAATAAATGAATGGTTGTCTTCTGGCCCGGCTTCTAAAACGCAAACGGTGACGTTCGGGTCTTCGCTTAGGCGCGCGGCGAGCGCGCAGCCCGCCGACCCTGCGCCAACAATCACATAATCGAATTCACCCAGTGTTTCGCGGGGCGTATTTTCGTCTTTCATAGCGCTCAGATGATCTTTCGAATGAAGGAAAGAATTTTTCCGGTTTTTTCGGTGTAGGGCGGCTGCAGGATCGACCCGCTCGAAAACCGGCTTTGGTAAAATACCGGCTTCATGTGCGAGAATGTCGTAAAGCCCGCCTCGCCGTGATAGGCGCCGATGCCGCTCTTGCCGACGCCGCCGAAGGGGAGGTTTTCCTGCGCCACATGCCATAGCGCGCCATCGACGGTGACGCCGCCGGACACGGTTTTCTGTAAGACCCTGTCGCGCGCATCGTCATCCTTGCCGTACCAATAAAGCGCCAGAGGGCGGTCGCCCGCATTCACATGAGCGATGGCGTCGTCGGCAGTTGCGACGGAGAGGATCGGCAGGATAGGGCCGAAGATTTCTTCTCTCATAACGCCCGTGTCGCGCGGCGGGTCGATTACGATGGTCAGCGGGATTTTCCGCTGCGGGTGCAGTGCATTTGACGAGCCGACTTCGATGATCTTGGCGCCGCGGTCGCGCGCCTCGTCGACCAATGATTTCAACCGCGCAAAGTGCCGGTCTGAAATGATCGCCGTGTAATCGTTCGTCGTGTCGACGGCGGGAAACATCGTCCGCGCGGCATTCGCAATAGCATCGGCAGTCTTGTCGAGCGTTCCTTCGGGCGCCAGGACATAATCAGGAGCAACGCAGGTTTGCCCCGCATTCAGCATCTTGCCATAGGCGATCGACTTCGCCGCAGCGTCCATGTCGGCGCTTTTATCGATGATCGCCGGCGATTTGCCGCCCAGCTCCAGGGTAACTGGCGTCAGGTTTTTTGCGGCGGCTTGCGCAACCCGTGCGCCGACCGCCGTTGATCCAGTGAACAGCAAATGATCGAACGGGGTTTCCGAAAACGCCTGGCCCGTCTCGACGCCGCCCGTGACAACGGCGCAAACGCTTTCGTCAAATTCCGACGCAACTGCGGCTTTTAAAGCATCGCTCAGGCGAGGCGTCAGCTCACTCGGTTTGATCAGCACGCGGTTGCCGGCGGCGATTGCGGCCGTGGCGGGGGAAAGCGCGAGCTGCAGCGGGTAATTCCATGGTGAGATAATGCCGACGACCCCAAGCGGCTGCGGCTCGATCCGGCTCTTCGCCGGCAGCATGTGCAATGGCGTTGCGACGCCGCGCGGACGCATCCAGTGCTTCAATTGTTTTTGGGCCAGCTTTGCGCCTGAAACAGTTACGACGATTTCGGCGATTATGGTTTCATAAGCGGAGCGATTTGAAAAATCCGCGCTGATCGCCTCGATGAATTTGTCTTCGTTGGCCTCGATAATCCTGATGAGCTTTGTCAGGTTCTCTACCCGCTCGTCATAAGAGGGGTAAGGGGAAGCAGCGTAGGCTTGTTTCTGTAACGAAAACAGCCGCGCCAGTTCGCGCTCGCCGTCCGTCTCGTCGAGGTTTGGCGAATGAGCGGTATCGGCAGGCATGAACGGCCTCCTTGATCGGGAGTTCTGGAGGGCCGGACTCTAGAATAACCGGGGCTCAAGTCTACCTTCTTCGGCGCCCGTGCCGGAACGCCTTGAAGCTCGCCAAAAGGGCGCGGAAACCCAAGGGCCTGTCAGTATAAAGAATGTTATTGCAATGCAGCATCAGGACTTTTGGCGCCAGAGGGCGCGGCTCACAAACATCCGAAAGAGCTTGCACCCTGCGCAAACCGTCAGGAAAAAAGTGAAGCGAAACTCACTATACAATCATCTTTTGGGCGCCGTCTGTAGTCAACAAACGGTAGGAATAAGCCGCCTAACGGTTTGCTTTCGGGCGCGGGCGAGGGCTCATATAGTTGTGGGCTGGGGCCCTTTTTCTATTGCGTATCCCTTGGTTGAACTTGCCGCCAGTTTTGAAATTTAGAGGACGCCATGAACGCTATATTTGACCGCCGCCGTTTTTTGCAGTTTTCGCTTGCCGGGGGCGCCCTTTTAATCGCGGATGCGCCCTTAAGGTATGCGAGGGCGAGTGAATCTTCTGGCGAATTTCTCGGCGATATCGGTCCTTATTTGAAAATCAATCCCGACAATACGCTTGTACTCGGTGCACCGTCGCCGGAGATCGGTTCAGGCATGCACACATCCCTGCCGATGCTGATTGCGGAAGAACTAGGCGCAGATTTCGCGACGGTCAGCGTCAAGCAAATGCCAATCAAACTGCTGACGCGTCCGGAAGGCGGTTATCGCTGGGCTTATGGCGTGCAGGGCGGCGGCGGCAGCTTTACCTTGCGTCAAAACTGGCAGCCGGTGCGACACCTTGCGGCTGTGACGCGAAATATTCTTATAAATGCTGCTGCGGAAGAGTGGAGCGTTCCCGCTGGCGAACTGCACACAGAAGAAAATCATGTTGTGCATGCTAGCAGTGGACGGCGGCTCGCCTTCTCTGCGATTGCGTCCCGCGCAGCGGCGAAACCATTCCCCGAAGTGACTCCGGATCAGGAGGTCGACTTCAAGGACCCGTCCGATTATTCCATTATCGGCAAATGGCAGCGCTCCAAGGGCGTTGAAGACGTCGTTACAGGCAAAGCGATGTTCGGTATCGATGGTGAGCTGCCCGGCATGTTGCATGCCGTCATGTCGCGATCGCCGTATTTTAAGGGAAGCGTTGCATCAGTTGATGACGCGGCTGCGCGCGCTGTGCCCGGCGTCCGGCACATCATAACGCTCGATCCCCCGTCAGCAGAACTTAGCAACAGCTATATCGCTGCTGGTGTCGCCGTCGTTGCGGACAGCCTGTGGGCGGCGATGAAGGCGCGCCGCCTTCTCGAAATCGAATGGGATAAAGGCGAGGGCGCCGGAGAAAGCTCTGAAGCATTGTTCGAGCAGATGGCGGAAATACAAAAAGAGCCGGGTCTGGAGTTTGCAAAAGACGGCGAGGGCCGGGCGGCGCTCAGCAGCAGCGGAAAGGTTGTTGAGGTGACATACGAGTTACCCCTTCTTGCACACGCCACCATGGAGCCGATGAACTGCACCGTGCATGCCCGTGCTGATAGCGCTGACGTTGTTGCGCCGGGGCACAGCTGCGGCGGCATGCTGGTCAATCTCTCTCGTGCGCTCGGCATTGAAGTAACGTCGATAAATATGATCTCCCTGCGCACCGGCGGCAGTTTCGGGCGCCGGCTGCGCGCTGATATGGCGGTCGAAGCTGGCCTCATCTCGCGCAAAGTGGGCGCGCCCGTGAAGCTGGTCTGGACTCGCGAAGATGATATGGGCGCCGATTGGTACCGCCCGCAATCACGGCATATCCTGCACGCCGCGCTAACCGATGACGGCGGCGTCTCCGCATGGGCGCACAGCGCGTGTCTCGCCACGTCTGCCAGCGGCGATGTCGATATTCCCGACGTCATGCGGAACACGGTCTGGGTCGATAATTATCCGCGCCGCCTCGTCGATAATTTTGAAGTGGATGTTCATCACATCTCATGGGCGACGCCGAACGGTCCCTGGCGCGCACCCATGCCGACGCAACACGCGTTTGTCGTTGAAAGTTTTATCAACGAATTGGCGGCTGAGGCGAAGGCCGATCCGCTGGAATTCCGCCTTCGTCTGCTCGGCGAGACGCGCGACATGCCGTATGACGATCATGGCGGGCCGACCTACAATACCGGCCGCTGGGCGGCGGTCCTTAAAAAAGCCGCCAATGAAGCCGGATGGGGCGGCCGGTTGCGCCGTCGGCAAGGCCGCGGCATCGCCGGTTATTTCACATTCGGCAGTTACTGCGCCGTGGTTGTAGACGTGGAGGCAAGTCGCTCGAATGATATTCGCGTAACACGCATCGTCGTTGCGGGTGACGCGGGCCTGATCGTCAATCCGAACGGTTTCAAGGCGCAGTTGGAAGGCGGCGTTCTGGACGGGCTTTCGACAGCGCTACGTCTCAAGGTCGACGTGGAGGATGGACGCGCCGTGCAACAGAATTTCGATACATATCAATTCATGCGAATCGCCGACGCGCCTCCGGTCGTCGAGACGCATCTGATTCAAGGCGCTGATGAAGTGCACGGCACAGGAGAGATCGCGACACCGCCTTTGGCGCCGGCGCTATGCGACGCAATTTATCAAGCGACGGGAAAACGAATCCGCAAGCTGCCAATCGGCGATCAGTTGAAAGCATAAAGAAATTCTACGGAGCAAAAAAATGGTCCAATTTACGGTCAACGGAAAAACCATGAATTATGACGGCGACGCGGACATGCCGCTATTATGGTACCTGCGCGAGGATGCAGGCCTTAAAGGAACGAAATTCGGCTGCGGCATCGCCCAGTGCGGCGCCTGTACGGTGCACCTCAATGGCCAGGCTTTCCGTTCTTGCGTAGTACCGATAGCGTCGGTGGCGGGGGCGGACATTGTCACCATTGAAGGACTGGCGGATGGCGAAAACCTTCATCCTGCTCAGGAGGCTTGGATAGAAGAGGACGTTCCACAATGCGGCTATTGCCAGGCTGGCCAGATTATGGCCACGGCGGAGCTGCTTTCTCGCAATGACAATCCGAGCGACGAGGATATCGACGCTAACATCACCAATATCTGTCGTTGCGGGACTTATTACCGGATCCGCAAGGCCGTTCACCGCGCGGCGGAAATCAAGCGCGATCGCGAGTCTTAAGACGGCATTGCTGGAATGCACCTATCTGCGCGGGGCCCTTGCGTTTTCGCGCCGTTGGTATTGAGTCCGGCATGATGAAATCAGCATATAAAGAAAACGTGCTGCCGGACATGGCGGCGTGGCGCCGCTCTGGTCTGAAGACGGCGCTCGTGACGCTTGTGCGTATCGAGGGTGTTTCGCCGCGCCCGCTCGGCTCGCAGATGGCGGTCAATGAAAACGGCGAAGCGTGCGGGCTGATCACCGGCGGCTGTGCGGAAGCGGCGATCATCGCCGAGGCGCAGGACGTTATCGCCAAAGGCGCGAACCGTTGCGTGCGCTTTGGCGTCGGCTCTCCTTACATGGACGTTCGCTTGCCGTGCGGATCAGGTATTGACGTGTTCTTTGATGCAACGCTTCCCGGCCCAGATGTCGATGCATTGCTCGCGGCGCAGGACGCGCGCCGGCCGGCAGCGATAGCGTTCGATCTGGCGCGTCTGAAAACCGGTCTATGTGCGCCCGAAATGGGCGCTGCCTGCGACGAATATGTAAAGACCTACGCACCGGATACAAAGCTGCTCATCATCGGCAAGGGCGCCGCCACGCCGTTTACCGCGCAAATGGCGCGAGCGGCGGGCTTTGAAGTCCATGTATTCTCGCCGGAAGCCGAAACCCTCGAAGACGCCAAACCGTTTTGCGCAACGGTCGCGCACCTGACCTCCGATGAACAATCTATATTGCCTGCCATGGACCTCTGGACGGCTGTGGTAACGCTCTTCCACGAACATGAGTGGGAATTGAATTTTCTTCAGTCCGCATTGCGGTCGGACTGTTTTTATATCGGCGCGCTCGGCAGCAGGCGCACCCATGCAGACCGTCTCTCCATGTTACGAGAGAAGGGCATGGATGAAAAAAACTTGCAGCGCATAAGCGGCCCGGTCGGGATTGATATTGGCGCCAAATCGCCGCCGGAAATCGCCTTGTCGATTATTGCAGAGATAGTTGAAACGAGACGCAGGTTGGACCTGTGAAAGAACTTCAAAATTATGCGGCAATTCTAGTCGCCGCCGGGCTGTCGTCGCGTTTTGGCCAGGATGATAAACTGCTGACTGAAATTTGTGGCGCGCCGCTTCTTTCATGGAGCCTGAAACCGCTTTTAAGCGCAGGGTTAGGGTGGATCGTTATTGTCACTGGCGAAAATGACGAGCAAGTGCGCTCATTGTGCCAGGATTTGCAGGTTACATTCGTAAATAATCCCAATCCGTCATCCGGGATCGGCGCTTCAATCGCCATTGGCGCCGGTGCGATCCGCGAAAAGATAAAAGACGTTTTTATTTGTCTGGGCGACATGCCGCTGATCCCGCCTTTCATCTTCCAAGATCTGGCAAACATGCTAGCAGCCGTTGAAGGCACGGACGCTGCCGCTCCGGTCCATAACGGCAAGCGTGGACACCCGGTGCTGTTTCATCGCAGGCATCTGGCGGCGCTTCAGAGTTTAAGCGGCGATGAGGGCGCGCGTAGTATTCTGAAAACGCCGGGATTCCATATGGCTGAACAACGCGTTCAGGACGCTGGCGTTTTAATTGATCTGGACAGGCTGGAACACCGGTCCGACATAGAACAACGAGTCAAACAGGTATTCGGAATCTAAATGACCTTTCGTACTTATTATTACGAGAAGCTTAACGGTAATTCTGAAAAGACCGGGCTTTTTAGCGCTATTTGAATTTAACCTAAAAAGAGCGTTAACACCTATCCTCTAGTCCTGCCTGAATGGGCGTTGCGAGTAATTTTCGAGACATCTTGCATGATCGGTTGTGGGGTGATGCTGACGGTGCGGATTACTTTCTGATCGCGCGCCGGCGGCTATTTACTTCTGTATGCGTGCTGATCGGCGCTGCAGGTGCATTATCCGGCGGCCTTTCATTTCAGTATAATTATCAAGCTGCGCCATTTTTTGCGGTGCTAGGCGTTGCAGTTCCTGTCCTTATTGGGTTCGCTCCCATATTGGTATCGCCCGGATCAAGCGTAACGAGACCCTCAATTTTTCTACTGTCTATCCTTTATGTTCACCTGACGCTAATGGCGGTTGCTCCCGGTGGAGCACATGCACAAATATATCTTGCCGCGATACCTGTGTTAAGTGGATTGCTCATCGGTTTTCGCGCCGGGCTTTTTTCGACTGTGCTTATCCTTGCGACCCTTACGGTGCTTTCTCTGGGAATAATTTCCGCTTGGTCCGGATTGACGACAGGCATTCTTGTGTTTGGTCTTATGCTGGCTGTGAGCTTGTTTCAGCATGAAATCGAACAAGCAAATGCATCTTTGATATCCATGAACAACATGAGCAGGTCCGCCTCTGAGCGTGCTCAGGAAATGAACCGGCTCTTGGAAGTGACCCTGGACAGTATAGATCATGGTGTTGCTGCGTATGACGCAAAACTGCAGCTTGTAGCCTGGAACGTAAACTACGAAAAACTATTTGACTTTCCGGTTGGATGGTTGCGCAAAGGCCGAACTCTTGAAGAATACTTTCGATTAAACGCCTCTCGTGGAGAATATGGAGAGGAAGCAATGCAGGACATAAACGAAGCGGTTGGCATTCGTATGAATCAGCTCGATGTTGACGTCGACGAAGTCAAGCCGCATCGATACATACGCAAACGCCCGAATGGCCGCTTCCTGGAAATTATCGGAAATCCGACCCCCGATGGCGGCCTGGTTGTCACATTTGCAGATATTACAGACCGTGAAGAATCCCGCCAGGAAGTGGAAAGACTGGCGTGGACGGACCCGCTAACAGAATTGTTCAATCGCAACAGTCTTCGCTCGACCATCGTAAAATCCATGAACATCGCTTCTGGCGCAGGGAAGAAGATCGCATTGCTCATGGTCGATCTCGATAAATTCAAGCCCGTGAATGATACTTATGGACACGCCGCCGGGGACGAGGTGCTGCGTGTAATCGCCCGTAGGCTGAAGGAGAATATCCGATCCAGCGATTTTGCGTTCCGGTTAGGCGGAGATGAATTCGCGGTTCTGGTTTTTTTGAAAAAGGAGACCACCGAAATAAACGGATTTATGCCGCGTTTTCTTGAAACATTACGCGCGCCGATCGATTTCGAGGGACGTGAACTTTGTGTTGGCGCCAGCATTGGCGTATCGTTTTATCCTGATAGCGATGAAAATCCGGATGAGCTGATCCGCAAGGCGGATATTGCGCTCTATGAAGCCAAAGAAAACGGACGGAACTGTTTTCGCGTGTACGATCAGGAAGTTGATGAAAAAGCCCAAAAACAGCAGTTATTTGAAGCCGGTATTCGCGACGCGCTGAATCGGAAAGAATTTGAACTCTACTACCAGCCAAAATATAGCGTCCGGGATGATAAAATTATTGGCGCTGAAGCGTTAATTCGCTGGAATCATCCGTCACTTGGAATTGTATCTCCAGCCGAATTCATCCCGATAGCCGAACGAAGTGATCTGGTTTTCCCTGTCGGGGCATGGGTAATGCGCAGCGCGTGGCGGCAGGCGCATCTTTGGGTTGAACAATTCGGCTCAGCCGACTTCTGTCTGAGAGTGAATGTATCGGCGCGCCAGTTTTTTGACGAGAGCTTCTTGAGATTGCTGCGCGAACTGGCCGCCTCGCGACCAGAGCTTGCATCGCATATTGATCTTGAAATCACCGAAGAAGTCACCGTTGGAAATGTTACTGAAGCGGCGACGCGCATGCGCGAAATCCGTGATATCGGCTTTAATATTTCTATCGACGACTTCGGGACCGGTTATTCGAGTATTTCTTATCTTCACCAGCTTCCGGTTCGGAAAATCAAGATCGATAAATCATTCCTCGACGATTTCGACACTGGCAAACAGGCGCGAGCAGTAATTAAGTCAATGATCAGGTTGGGGCATAACCTGGGCGTAAAGGTCGTCGCCGAAGGTGTGGAAACTGCAGAACAGGCTGCTTTCTTGCGGGAGAATGAGTGCGACGAGATTCAGGGATACTATATTGGCAAGCCCATGAAGGCGACGTTATTTGCAAATATGTTGGCGCGGGAAAATGTAGAAAAGCGAAAACTTGCGTAAGCGCTTATAAATTCCGAAATGTGAAATTCATTCACTAATTCTTCGTCATGGCGGTCAAATAAAGCACATTTTTGTCAATTTATTTTTATAATTTCCGTCTCGGTCTTGATTGTTTATCCGCCTACAGACATTAGCTGACGGATATTGTTATCCAATAGGCGGAGATAAAATGCTGGACTGGACCTTAAACCGTATAATGACATGTATAATTGCCGCCGTGATGGCGTGGGTCGCCTTCGGCGTGAGCCCGCAAGTGAGGGCGGGTGAGCTGGGTTGTTCAAACATATCCGTGCCGGTTTCCATCGCGCCCGGTGCGCCGAAAGTTTATTCGATTTACGGAAAGCTTTGCCATCCTGACGCCGGTCCCTCCGACGTCATTCAAATTCTTGTCCACGGCTATTCATATGATCATCGCTACTGGGCGTTGCCGGGTTTTGGCGATGACTATGATTATGTGAAAGTTGCAAACGAAGCAGGATATACGACGCTCGCCATCGACAGGCTCGGTTCCGCCGGCGGCAGTTCCCGCCCGCCAAGCGCGCTTGTGACGTTTCAGGCGGGCGCCGTATCGCTTCATGATGTCATATCTGCTGCGCGCAACGGCGCCGTTCCGGGCGGGCCTTATCAAAATGTCGTCACGGTCGGTCATTCAGCCGGAACAGCGATCGCCTGGATCGAGGCGTCGCTGTTTCAGGATGTGGACGGCATCATCGCCACAGGATTCGGTCATCCCTTCGGCGCGGTGCAGGGCCTGCTTCTCAACACCTTTCCGGCGTTTCTGGACTCGCGCCTTCGTCCGCTGGTCGGTTGGGATCTCGGTTATCTGACAACAACGCCGGGGTCGAGGGACGACCTTTTCTATCGTGTGGAAACGAGCGACCCGGCCGTAATTGCGTACGACGAAGCGATGAAAGGGCTTGCGACGTCGGGTGAGTTACTGACGCTTTCAACCGGCGAGCTTGGAACGTTGGCAATCACCGTGCCCGTGCTGTTCGTCATGGGCGAGTACGACCAGATATTTTGCCTCGGTGAAAATCTCGGCGGTTTTGTCGATTGTTCGTCCGATGAAACGCTTTACACGTCCGAACGCATTTACTTTCCACTGGTCTCGGATTTTGAGGCTTACGTTCATCTCGGCGCCGGCCACAACATCAACCTTCACGATGGCGCAACGGACTGGTTCGACCGTGCGGCCGAATGGATGAGCGAACGGTTTCCGCAGGGGCACTAGCTAAGCGATAGGTTTCGCCGAACTGCGCTGGTTTCGCGAATGATTTCTGGCCCTCGCCGGAGCATTCTCCGCTTTCAAAAGCGCCGCTGGCGCTTTTGACCTGACTTCGTCAGACCAGCTACGAGGGGTGGAACCCCTAAAGACATAGATCGAACCTTGTCGATCTTTGTCCGACATATAAAAACCGAGGCGGTGATAAAAACACTATGGATTTCGCCGGACTGCGTTCGCTTCGCGAACGGTTCCGGCTCATGGTGGAGCCGAGGGGAATCGAACCCCTGACCTCGTCATTGCGAACGACGCGCTCTCCCAACTGAGCTACGGCCCCGAATAACAAGAAAAATTATGGGAAAAGCGTCATACGGCTCTGCTCCGGCGCCTGTCAATCTGGCTTTGACGGTTGGCATTTTGCTAAGCGGGGGCGTAAATTCGGGGCGCTGCTTTCTGAAAGGATCGCCCCATGTGGATGCTTTTTCTCGCCGCGCTATTGTCGTCGTCAAAGTCCGAAATCCCGTCCGATGCATGGCTCTGCAAGAATGACATTGAGGTTTGGTGTTCCGTCGACGGTTGTGCGGCCAAGGACCCTGAGGAAACGACGCCCATGTCGATCATGGCGGCTCGCAATGGCGCCTTTTCCGTATGCGCCTATACGGGGTGCTGGGAAGGGAAGGCGCGGGTCGCCAATGTATCGGGCCGTATAGTCTGGGCGGCGGATGACGTGCCGTTTTCTTCAAAGCCGGATGGCTTTCGTGCTGACGTTTCGCTCATGATTATCGAGGGCGACGGCGCTGGCTTTGTCCGCGTCGGCTCCATCGCCAGTCCGCTGTTATGTCTAAAGCGGCCATTTGATCAGTAATTATCGGAGAATTCGGGCATTGCTTGCATGGCGGGGCGACTGACCTTAAGTGAATTGAAATTCGCTGAGATTGCCGCGGAGCATTTGCATGGCCGTCATCGCCTACATCGTTAATACCGTCGCCAACCTTTACGTCTTCGTGATATTCGCCATGGTGATTTTTTCATGGCTGATAAATTTCAATGTCATCAATCGGCACAACCAGTTTGTCGATATGGTGTGGCGTACGCTGATTTCGTTAACGGAACCGCTGCTGCGGCCAATCCGGCGCATGTTGCCAAATATGGGCGGCCTCGACATTTCTCCGATCGTACTGCTGATTCTAATCAAGGCTGTTCAGTATGGCCTGAACTACTATGTATTTAACCCGGCGCTTCGAGCCGGTCTTTAATCAGGTAGTGAGCGATTTCTGGCGTGCCATTAACGGCAGCGTCGCGCTTTTCATTCGCGTTACGCCATGCGCCAACAAGAATGAGATTGCTGGTTTATGGCGGGGGCCAGACGGCGCTACGCGACTCGCTGTAAAAGTCACGCCGGGGCCGGACAAGGGCAGGCCGAATGACGCCGTCCTGAAGCTGCTCGCAAAATCGCTTGATATGCCGAAATCGGCTTTCGCCGTTGCATCGGGCGCGGCGTCGCGTTTAAAGACGGTCGAGATTACCGGCGCGCCTGAAACGCTGAACGCGCGTCTCAGTGAATTGAGTGAAACCTTTCAAAGCGAGACATGATCCATGACGTTGATTGACGGAAAAGCTTTCGCGTTGAACCTGCGGGAGAAAATCGCAAGTGCAGTCTCTGACATCAAATCGAGCTGCAATATCCAGCCGGCGCTTGCGGTGGTGCTGGTGGGTGAAGATCCCGCAAGCCAAGTTTATGTGCGCAACAAGGGAATTGCGACTGAGAAGGCAGGCATGCGATCGATCGAGCACAGGCTTGCCGCCGATGCGAGCGAGGATGACGTCGTATCCCTCGTCAAGACGCTAAACGCCGATGAGGAAGTGGACGGGATTCTGGTGCAGCTGCCGCTGCCCGATCACATATCGTCAGAGCGGGTCATCAATGAAATTCACCCTGACAAGGACGTCGACGGGTTGACGGAAGCAAATGCCGGGCGGTTGTTGCTTGGCAAGAACGGCCTTGTTCCGTGTACGCCGCAAGGCTCCGTCATGCTCGTAAAGTCGGTGCGTGGTTCGCTCTCGGGCCTTAACGCCGTTGTTGTCGGCCGGTCCATTCTGGTGGGCAAACCGCTCGCGATGTTGCTGCTGGCTGAAAACTGCACCGTCACCGTGGCCCATTCGCGCACGAAAGATCTGGCGGGTGTCTGCCGTGAAGCGGATATTCTTTGCGCCGCCGTCGGCCGCCCGCGGATGATAAAGGGCGATTGGGTGAAGGAAGGCGCGACGGTGATCGATGTCGGCATCAACCGTATCGAAGAGGGCGGCAAGTCGCGGCTTGTGGGAGATGTTGATTTTGACGAATCCAAATCCCGCGCCGGCGCCATTACGCCAGTGCCGGGCGGCGTGGGGCCGATGACAATCGCCTGTCTATTGCGCAATACGGTCATTGCCGCCGCGCGCCGCCGTGGTCTCGGGGCGGTCGAGATCTAATCTCGGCGCGTTGAAATTGCGCTTTCAAATCCCCATTTACCAAGCAAAGCGCCTTTAATGGCGCGCTTTGGAGGATTGGGTATGAAATCTGTGCGGAACACGCGAAACGCGCTTCTTGCTGCGGCGTCGGCGCTTGCCGCCAGCGCGGCCCTGCACCCAGCATCGGCAAGCGATTTTGACGCTATCGCCCAGCCTGCAACATACGAGGCTCAGGCTTTTGATACCGGCGCAATCGCTACCATCGCCCACGCAGATAAAAAACCCGCTATCGGCGCGAAAAAATGGGCGCTGATTGTGGCCGCCGCCGGCGCGCTCGCGGCGCTGGTCAAATTGATCGGCGCAAAGCGCGTGGCGGAAACGGTTGCCGCAGGTGCGGTCAGCGTGGCCCGGGCGACCGCCCGAACCGCCTCCGGTGCGGCGCGGGCTGTGGGCAGAACCGTGTCTTCTCCCTTGCGGTTTCTGGCGGTGCTCTTTGGCCTCGCGCTTTTCGCATTAACCGGCATCGGCCTTTACGACGTCGAATGGATCGGCGGTTTGCTGAGCGGCGCGGCCCTGGCGGGCGCGGGATTATATGGATTTTTGAAGACGCGGCGGATTTTTCAGCCCGCAAAGGCGCGTGCGGCGCGGGTTATGCCTAATGAAAATTAACCAGTAATTTCAGTAATTTGGGCGGATTTGAACGAATTTTGTCTTATTCTCGCCCCATTCGGGGAGCAATGTTTGCCCATTAGCGTCGGCATCCGGCGCAAGAAATTCTGAAGCGTTGTCCCCTCTGACGCTAACCTTGCACGCACCCCGACTAAACCCCGCCAGAAGGCGGGGTTTTTTCGTTGGTTTTCCGGGCCTGGGGAACGATTTCAGTGCGTATCTTGTTGCGCTGAAACGGCGCATCACGATACCTCATTCTTATGTCCCGCGTATTGATCGCTCCGTCCATTTTGTCCGCTGATTTCGCCCGTCTGGGCGAAGAGGTTGCTGCTGTGGCCAAAGCGGGCGCCGACTTCATCCATGTCGATGTCATGGACGGTCATTTCGTACCCAACCTGACGATCGGACCGATGGTCGTAAAGGCGATACGGTCAGCGACGGACTTGCCATTCGACGTGCATTTGATGATCTCGCCGGTCGATCCTTATATCGACGCCTTTGCTGAAGCGGGTGCGAACATTCTGACGGCGCATCCGGAGGCAGGGGCGCATCTTCATCGTACCATACAGCGCATCAAGGCGGCGGGCGTGAAAGCGGGCGTCTCGCTTAATCCGGCGTCGCCCATCAGTCTTGTGGAACCAGTGATCAATGATGTGGATCTCATTTTGATCATGTCGGTTAATCCAGGATTTGGCGGGCAGAAGTTTATTTCATCGCAGTTGAAAAAGATCGAGGCAGTGCGCGCGCTGATCGAAAAATCGGGTCGCGACATTCATCTTGAAGTCGATGGCGGCGTTGATCCGGAAACGGCGCCGAAAGCGATTGCAGCCGGCGCCGATGTTCTGGTGGCGGGTTCGGCGGTGTTTCGCGGCGGGCCGCAAAACTACGCGCAAAATATCTCGGCATTGCGTCCACGGAGTTGAGTGAAATGGCAGGGCGGGCGAAATCGGCGGCTCATAACTCGGCGCAGCGCGGCTCGCGCGATGTTATTGCCCGCGTCCGAAAAGCGTGGGGGGAAAGTCCGTTCTATCAGGCGCAGTTGAAAGGGCCGGCCCCGGACCGGCTTTTATTTCAACCGATTGATCCGTATGCGCCGGATAAGTCGATAGCGCAGTCACTGGCGCGCGGCCGGATTGCGCTTGGCGATGAAAATATCGACTGCGAAGGCGAGCTCGGGAACCTGTGGGACCTGGCCGCGCCAAACGGCGGGCTTTTCGCCTATTTGCAGGAGTTTTCCTGGCTGCGTCATCTGTCGGCGCTCGGGGATGACGGCAAAAAACCCGCGCGCATCCTGATGGCGGCATGGCTCGACCGGTACGAGCGTTGGTCTTCGGAGACGTGGGAGCCTTTTTATGTTTCAGAGCGGCTAGTGCAGCTATGTGCTCACAGCCCGCTCATTCTTGCCGGCACCGATGCATTGTGGCGCAGCCGTGTGCTTGCCTGCATGGCGCGCCAGACGCGCCATTTGGCGCGAACAACGCATCGTACGGCTTCAGGCTTTGACCGGCTGATGACGTCGCTGGGGCTTGCGGTTGCTGGCTACAGCCTGCCGGGCTGCGAGGGGCCTGCGGAGCGCGGGCTCGAAATGGCGCGGCGCGAATTGCGCATCCAATTGCGTCCCGATGGCGGGCATGTAAGCCGCAATCCTTCGCGGCAACTGAAACTTGCGTTGCGTTTGCAGTCGCTTACCAAGGCGATTGAGGCGAGGGGCTATCAGGCGCCGGGATTTTTGCGGCACCTTGTTCAGCGCACAAGCGCCATGGCGATGTTCTTCCGCTGCGCCGATGGCGGGCTCGCCGTTTTCAACGGCGGTTATGAAGACGACAACAAGGCGATCATTCAGGTGCAAACCGGCGCGGGGCAGGACATCGGTCTGCCGGATTTCGCGCGTCATTCAGGTTATCACAAGCTGACGGCGGCTCGCGCCTTGCTGATTGCGGACACTGCGAATGATGCCGGCGGCGCCAGCGGTTTCAAAAGCGGCGGATCATTTCATTTTTCCTCAGGACGCAACCGCATCATTGTCAACTGCGGGAATGGAAGTCATCGCGGCGGCGGCTGGCGCAAGGCGCTCGAGCAGCGCANNCAGCGCCCATTCCGCCCTGTCGTTTGAAAACGGCGAGGCTGGCCTTTCTTTCGGAGAAATCACCCATCGCCGAGGGGAAGAAACAGCGGGCCAATTACTTGAGCTTGAACGTGAGATTGTCTCAGCGCGCGGTCAGAGCGGAACATTTCTGCGGCGGCTTTATCTTTCCGCAGGCGGCGCGGATCTGCGCGGCGAGGAGTATTTGACGGGACTTGCAGAAGAAGACCTCGAGCCTGCCGTCTGGCGGTTTCATCTGCATCCGGGCGTCAAGGCGTCGCTCGCCCGCGATCGCAAGTCGGTCATTCTTCTGCTGCCCAGCAAAGAGGGATGGCGGTTCAAATCCAACTGCCCCGAGCTTACGCTTGAAAAAAGCATTTATTGCGGCGCCTTAGGCGCGCCTGCCGCATCTGAACAAATCGTCATTTACGGCCGTAATTATGCACAGAAAGCTGCGCCGGCGCTAAAAATGAAATGGGCGCTTAAACGCCTTGATGCGGTTTAATCGCACCGCAACATCTCGCTCTTCGGCAGATGTTGCGTTAAGCTGCTCCGACGACAGGTGTTGCAGGCGATGCCGGGCTTTTTGAAACAGTTTCAGCAATGGTTGAATCCCGGCCTTCGGCAAAAGGTGCAGGGTGCGCCGTCAATCGATCCCGCAATGCTTCTGCCGCGTGCGCCGCGCAAGATCGATTTGCGGCAGGCGCGCAAGCTGATGGCGGGCAAAAGCGTATTGGTCACCGGCGCTGGCGGCACTATCGGCTCGGAACTTTGCCGGCAGATCATCCGGTTCGAACCGTCGCATCTGGCCCTGGTCGATAACGCGGAATTCGCACTCTATCAGATCGACCTTGAATTGAAGGAAGCGGGCCATGGCGGCGTGATTTCCTCCGATCTTACTGATGTCTGCCGTATCGAGCATTTGAAACGGGTTTTCGAGCGGACTGAGCCAGACATTGTGTTGCACGCGGCGGCTTACAAGCATGTGCCGATCGTTGAAGAAAACCGCTGCGCGGGCGCGCTCACAAATGTGCTCGGCGCCAAAAACGTCTTTGATACGGCGATCGAGTATAACGCGGAATCGGTGGTTTTCATTTCAACCGATAAAGCGGTCAATCCGACAAGCTTCATGGGCGCCACCAAGCGGATCGCGGAACTTTATGCGCAGGCGCTCGACGTCGCCCAGAACGACACGCGGTTCGTCACCGTGCGGTTCGGCAACGTGCTGGGGTCGACGGGTTCTGTTGCCCCGCTGTTCAAGCGCCAGATCGAAATGGGCGGGCCAGTGACCGTCACCCATCCCGATATCATCCGCTATTTCATGACCACGCCGGAAGCCGTCCAGCTTGTGTTGCTGGCGGCGAGCCTCGACAGCGCTGACGTGCCGGTCGTCACTCATGACGGCAGGGTGTTTGTCCTCGATATGGGCGAGCCCGTGAAAATTCTCGATTTCGCCAAGCGCATGATCGAGGCTTATGGCCTTGCGCCCGGCAAGGATATCGAAATCAAATTTACCGGGTTGCGCCCGGGCGAGAAACTGTTCGAGGAGATCTTTCTCGATACGGACGCGCTTATAAAAACCGGCGCTGAAGGCGTGCTTCTGGCGTCGCCGGCGATGATTGA
>DGNI01000031.1:22162-22490 GCA_002388885.1 Parvularculaceae bacterium UBA4496
ATGGCGAGCAGCCGGTGCTGGATGAAGCGGTCCACCATCTTGTGCCGGAATTCAGTGCAAACACTCCGTCCGAAAGCCACGCGCGCAATCAGCCGAATCGCTGAAATAAGCCCCAAACGACTTGTCCTAACCTGCCGCCGGGTTTAAGCCGCGGCTTGTCGTAGTGGGGTTATTCAATGGCTGAACAAACGCGCGTCTCCCGTGCGCTCATTTCCGTGTCGGACAAGACCGGCATTATCGACTTTGCAAAGCGGTTGGCGGCCGCAGGTGTGGAGCTCATTTCGACCGGGGGCACGGCGAGGGCTTTGCGCGAGGCGGGGCTCGACGT
>DGNI01000114.1:0-2713 GCA_002388885.1 Parvularculaceae bacterium UBA4496
GCAAATCTTTGCGGCGGGTGACTGCACGAATTTTCCGTCACTGCGGTATGGGCGGCGCATGCGGCTTGAGTCGGTGCCGAACGCTATCGAACAGGCGAAGACGGCGGGCGCAAACATGGCGGGCAAGTCCATTGTTTATGATGCGCTCCCCTGGTTTTGGTCTGATCAATACGACGTCAAACTTCAAACTGCCGGGCTTATGGAGGGCCACGACGAGTTTGTTGTGCGCGGCGATCCTGAGACAAAGCGGTTCGCCGTCTGGTATCTGAAAGACGGCAAGCCTCTCGCTGTCGACGCGATCAATGATCCCGCATCCTTCGCTATGGGAAAGCGGTTGATTGAACGCAGCGCTGCGGTAGACGCAACAGCAATCGCCGATGTGAGTGTCGATCTTAGAACCCTGGCTAGGTAGCGCTTGTCATTGAAATTTAGGGGGAATTCTGGCGCAGATCCGGCTTTTGATCTCAAATCAGGATTTTTCCTGTACAGTCCCTGTTAACAGGGAAAGGGCTGAATAGCCGGCTTCGGGCGAGATTGGGCCTTCGCCATAATTTTGCGAATAGCCGAAGGTTTTATGGTATCTCCGGTGGGACGTGCAGAGAACTGTCAGGCGGATTTGCTTTCACTTCCAGATAGGAAGTAAAAGCCAAAGCAATACTCCATTCAGATCAAAGGCGTGCAGCATGCGTACATTCTTCGTTTTCATCAAATGCAAGCTAGGTAAAGCCTATGACGTCGCAGCAGATGTCGTAGAAAAGGTTGACCCTTGCCCTTCGATTTTTTCGATCTCAGGCGAGTATGATCTCATTGCGCATTTCAGCGTTGATAACTCGCTCGATATCGGCCGTTTTGTGAATGAGACACTGCATCAGGTGCCCGATATCGTTGATACCAAGACCATCATCGCCTTCAACACATTTTCGAAAGACCAGGGGTTTGAAGGCGACAATAGCTGATAATGAACTGGCAACAGAAAACAGTCGCGCCTTGCGCTACTAATTTTAATGGTCGTTTTCTGCTAAAGCGATTTTTCCGAACGGATTTTACCATTGCCAAAAACGAGTCGCGAGTTGAGACCTAAAATGCGAAAAGACGAACTGAATGCCCATGGATAGTGAAAGCTTTGAGCTGTTGTTATCGACGGTCCGGCGATTTGTTGATGAACGGTTGCGGCCGTTGGAAGCTGAAGTCGACCGGACCGATAAGATGCCGGATCGTATTATCGACGAAATGCGCGAGCTTGGGCTATTCGGGCTGACGATCAGTGAAGAATACGGCGGACTGGGCCTCACCATGGAAGAGGAGTGCCGGTTCGTTTTTGAAATGGGCCGGGCTTCGCCCGCTTTTCGTTCCGTGTTTGGCACTAACCTTGGCATCGGCTCACAGGCGATTGTCTTTGCCGGAACGGATGATCAGAAACGCAAATATCTCCCAAAACTTGCGGCCGGCGAAATCATCGGCTCATTCGCGTTGACAGAACCTGATGTGGGCTCCGACGCTATAGCCGTTCAAACAAAAGCGGCTAAGGACGGAGACGAATATGTAATTAACGGCGTCAAGCGTTACATTACAAACGCGCCGCGAGCGCATCTTTTTACATTAATGGCGCGAACTGCGCCCGAGCGAAAAGCCGATTCCGTTTCATGCTTTCTTGTGGACGCCGACATGCCTGGCATTAAACTCGGCAAGCCTGACAAAAAAATGGGTCAGCACGGCACATCTACATGCGATGTTATTTTTGATGGTTGTCGCGTACCGGCAGATGCGCTCCTTGGCGGCGTTGAGGGAAACGGTTTCAGGACCGCCATGAAGGTGCTGGATAAGGGGCGTTTGCACATTTCCGCCCTGTGCGTCGGCGTTGCAGGGCGCTTGATTGAAGAAATGGTTTCGTTTTCTACAAACCGCAGGCAGTTCGGCCAGAAAGTTTCCGACTTTCAGCTGATTCAGGCGATGATCGCCGACAGCCAGACGGAAATGCTTGCCGCAAGGGCGCTTGTTCTGGACACGGCGTGCAAGCGAGATGAGGGAGAAAGCGTCGTTTGTGAAGTTGCTGCGGCGAAACTTTTTGCATCTGAAATGGTGGGCCGTGTTGCCGACCGCGCTGTGCAAGTGCATGGCGGCGCCGGGTACATTTCAGAATATGCTGTGGAGCGTCTGTACCGGGATGTGCGCCTGTTCAGAATTTACGAAGGCACGTCGCAAATTCAGCAGCTCATTATTGCCAGAGAGACAATCAAAGCCCATTCCTGATTTAGCTTTGCGCTAAACGCAAATAACAAGGCCGCCATATGACGGCAACGATCCAGCGCCGTTTTTGATCGTACCCTTCAACCCGTAATCAAGAGCAGTACCTTTTGCCGGAAATTGTATTTTTTGTTCGTGTGGTGATAAATTGAATATGCAGACAAGTTTTTGATCCTTGGCGGCGCGCGCAAACATTAAAAGGGGCTCCGGCGCATCAATAAACGTCATATCGCCGTAACGAAGCGCTGGTTGCGCTTTACGAACAGCGATGAATTTTCGAACGGCGTTGAGCATAGATGTGGGGTCGCTTTCCTGCGCGTCGACCGCCAGTCCGTAATGCCGCGGATCGACGGGCAGCCAAGGCTCCGCGTCGCTGAAACCGGCATTCGCGGCATCTTTGATCCAAGGGATCGGCGTCCTGCAACCATCTCGTCCCAGATTGTCGGGCCAGAACCTTATTCCTTCCGGA
>DGNI01000114.1:2743-7353 GCA_002388885.1 Parvularculaceae bacterium UBA4496
GCCTGCGGCAGGCCCAGCTCTTCTCCCTGATAGAGGAAAATCGTGCCGCGCAAACACATCAAAATTCCTAATAGCAGCTTTGCGAAATCTTCATTGGCCGCGTCTCCGCCCCATCGTGTTGGTGCGCGTACAACGTCATGATTTGAGAACGACCAGCTGGGCCACGCAGCGACGCCGCTCCATGGTTCGAGCGTGGTGCGGATCAATTTTGCCGAGAGTTGGCGGCTTTCGAGGAATTGAAAGTTATAGGCTGTGCTCAATGCGTCAGGGCTTGCATATTCCGCGCATCGTTCAAATGGAGAATCGCTGACAATTTCTGCCACGGTCATCTTGTCGTCAAATTGATCCGTTGTTCGGCGTATCTCTTTCAGAAATGACAATGTTTCAGGTTGTGATCGATCGTGAACATGCTGTTGATACAGATAAGGCCGGGCGGGATGCTTCGCATTTTGTTTTGGAGGATTGTCTCGAAGCTGCTCGTCACAATAATAAAAATTTGCAACATCAAGCCGAAAACCATCAACGCCGCGATTTAGCCAGAAATTCGCTGCGTCTAAAACTTCGCTTCGCACTTCTGCATTGCGAAAATTCAAATCCGGCTGTTCTGAAAGGAAATTGTGTAGATAATACTGGCGCCGTTGCGTGTCCCACGACCATGCCTGGCCGCCAAAAAGTGAAATCCAGTTATTTGGCGGCGAGCCGTCAGCTTTGGCGTCGGCCCAGATGTACCAGTCTGCTTTTGGGTTGTTTTTTGACTTTCGGCTTTCGCGAAACCATTCATGTTGATCGGAAGTATGCGAATAAACCTGATCGATAATCAGCTTCAGGCCAGCGGCATGCATCGTTTGGAGTAGCGCGTCAAAATCATCCAGCGTTCCGAATATGGGGTCGACATCTTTGTAGTCAGATACATCATACCCGAAGTCCTTCATTGGCGACTTAAAAAAAGGAGACAGCCATGCGCCGTCTACACCTAGGCGCTTAACGTAATCGGTCTTGGAAGTGACGCCGTTCAGATCGCCTATGCCGTCATTGTTTGAGTCGGCGAAACTGCGCGGATAGATTTGATAAATAACACCGCCGCGCCACCATTGGTCCATTTTTCTTACCCTTGGATCGGGATTGGATAACCGGGCGATTTATTGCATGATTTGGGCGTACTGTAATCAGAGTTCTGCAACATCAACTGCCGTTTGCGCAAGCTGGCTCGCCTATGACCCAAAAAATACTGGTTGCTGATATTGGCGGCACGCATGCGCGCTTCGCTATGGCGAGTGTTGAACAGGGAAAGATTTCTGTTCAAAATGCTCAGACCCTCCAAACCAAAGATTTCAAAAACCTAGGTGAAGCGGCCGGCGCGTATATTGAAACGGTCGAAGCGAAACCTGATCGCGCCTGTCTCGCGGGCGCAGGGCCTGTCTTGGGTAATCAGATTGAGTTTACCAACTCTCACTGGCGCCTGAATGCGGAGGACATCAAGGCAGCGCTCGCTTTGTGTGAGGTGCGAATTGTCAACGATTTTTGGGCGCTGGCCGCCGGGGTTGCGTATCTGCCGGAAGGTTCGTTCGTCGATGTAAAGCCGGGCAGGAGCGAGCCGAAGGCGCCGACGCTTGTGATCGGTCCGGGTACTGGCTTGGGGCAGGCGCTGATTGTACCAACGAACAACGGACGGCGCGTCATCTCGACCGAAGGCGGGCATATAACTTTCGCGCCGCGGACCGACGAAGAGTATGAGTTAATGAAGTTCATCGCGAGAGAGCATTCGCGCGTTTCTGTCGAGAGACTCTTGTCCGGTAATGGCCTTGTCAATATTTACCGGGCGCTTTGCGCGATTGAAAATAAGCCTCCGGCGAGCGCGCAAGCGGATGAAATTACGGCGGCGGCGGTTGGCGGCGGCGATCCGCTAGCAAAAAAAGCAGTAGGTATGTTCTGCGCCATTTTGGGCCGTGTGGCAGGCGATGCCGTGCTTTCAACTGGTGCGCGGGGCGGCGTGGTGCTGGGCGGTGGGATTTTGCCGAAGATCAGAGAGATTTTCCTGGCCAGCAAATTTGTCGAACGATTTCTTGATAAGGGGCGCATGCGCGATTACGTGGATGCGGCGCCAGTCAAGCTGATTACAAGAGAAGGCGCCGCGTTATTCGGCGCTGCGGCGGTATTGACCGAAACAGACTTATAAAGAACCGAGGATCGTGTCCGCCGCCATTTCGGCGAGTTCGTCGCGCGTTACACCGCCTTTCGGTTTGAACCACGTGTGTGTCCAGTTCAGCATCCCAAAGAACAGCATGGTTTGGGCGCTGAGGCGCGCCTTGTTTTTGAAAAGCTCAGGCTTTGCGGCACCGATCAAGCTTTCAACATATGCGATTATCTTGCGTTGTTTTGTCTTGATATCGGTCTGGTTTTCGGCGGGCAGGGAGGAAAGCTCGTAGAGCAAGACTTTCTGCCTGTCTGCGGCGCCCACATAATGCTGCAGCAATTCTTTTGTGAGATCATGAATCTCTTTTGCCGGATCGATCGCTTGGCGGCGCGATTCTATAATTCCAAGCAAGTCATCGATATGCTCGTTCATGACGTCAAAGAGAATTGCTTCTTTCGACGAATAATAATGATAGATGAGCGACTTGGAAACGGCGCAGCGTTCCGCGAGATCGGAAACAGAAGCCCCGGCAAAACCTTTTTCGGCGAATAGCTGTGCGGCGGCTCCTGTGATCGCCTCGCGCTTTTCGTCGTAATCGGCTGCTTGCGTGCGCGCCATTCTATTTCCTCAGGTCCCGAATACGTTGTGCTTTTCCGGCGGACCGCGCCAGACTCTCCGGCTCAGCAATTTCAATGGTCGTTGAAACGCCAATCAGTGTTTTGATTCGGTGTTTCAATTCCTGCGCCGCGGCGTTAGCCTCCGAGTCAATCGCGTCGACTCTCCGTTCAACAAGGATCTTCAATTCGTCCATGCGGTCGGGTCGGGAAACTTCCAGCAGATAATGGGGTGAAAGGGCCGGCAGTTTCAAAATCTGTTCTTCAATCTGGGACGGAAAGACGTTGACGCCACGAATGATCAGCATGTCATCGTTGCGGCCGGTGACTTTTTCCATTCTACGCATTGTGCGCGCTGTGCCGGGGAGGAGGCGGGTTAGGTCACGCGTCCGGTATCGGATGATCGGCATCGCCTCTTTGGTGAGCGAGGTGAAAACCAGCTCGCCCATTTCACCATCCGGCAACACCGCGCCAGTTTCAGGATCGATCACCTCCGGATAGAAATGATCTTCCCAGATGGTCAGGCCGTCTTTGGTTTCAACGCATTCGTTTGCGACGCCGGGCCCGATCACTTCGGAAAGGCCGTAAATATCGACCGCGTCGATTTCAAACGCATCCTCGATTTCGCGGCGCATGGATTGCGTCCACGGCTCTGCGCCGAAGATGCCGATTTTAAGCGAGCTGGTTTTCGGGTCGATGCCTTGCCGGTGGAACTCATCAAGGATCGCCAGCATATAGCTTGGCGTCACCATGATAATGTCGGGTTCGAAATCACGGATCAGTTGCACCTGTTTTTCGGTCTGCCCGCCGCTCATGGGGATGACGGTGCAGCCAAGCGTTTCCGCGCCGTAATGTGCGCCAAGCCCGCCGGTGAACAGTCCATAGCCGTAGGAGACGTGTACTTTCATGCCGGTACGCCCGCCGGCCGCGCGAATTGACCGCGCAACAACTGCGCTCCATGTCTCAATGTCGCGCTTTGTGTATCCCACGACGGTTGGCTTGCCAGTGGTTCCGGAAGAAGCGTGAACACGCACAACAGCTTCCCTCGGCACCGCAAAGAAACCGAACGGATAATTTTCCCGAAGATGAACTTTTGTAGTGAACGGAAACTTTGCGAGGTCTTCGAGGGTTTTAAGGTCGCTTGGCATGACACCGGCTTTATCGAACGCCTGCCTGTAGTGAGGCGTATTTTGATAAGCGTGCGCGAGCGTTGATTGTAGACGCTCAAGCTGTAACGCCGAGAGCTCATCACGCGACAGTTTCTCCCCGTCGTCGAGCAGAGGCGTATAATCCGGCGCCGCCATTTCCCTAGATCGCGTTCATGGTCAGCAGCGTATAGGTGGCGACGTCTTCATCACTCTGATTGGTCACCAGGACGTCCCATCTGACTTCGCCATATTCGTCATTGCGCTTCTTTTTCGACTTTGCGGTTAGGCGAACCTTGATCGTGTCGCCAGGAGATGCCGGCGTCAGGAAACGCAACTCATCAAGGCCGTAATTGGCGAGCACAGGTCCCGGTGCGGGGTCGACGAAGAGACCTGCGGCGAACGAAAGGATAAGATAGCCATGCGCAACGCGTCCCGGGAAGAACGGGTTCGCTTCGGCGGCTTTCTCATCCATATGGGCGTAGAAATTATCGCCGGTGAATTCAGCGAAATGCTCGATGTCTTCAAGGGTGATTGTACGCGGTTCCGTGACGATGGTCTTGCCGATTTCAAGCTCGCCGAATTTGTAACGGAACGGATGCGGCGCCTTATCTTCGACGTTTGCATCTTTCACCCATGAATTCGTAACGCCTGCTAGGATTTCAGGCGATCCCTGTATGGCTGTGCGT
This sequence comes from Parvularculaceae bacterium UBA4496, assembly GCA_002388885.1. Classification (GTDB taxonomy): domain Bacteria; phylum Pseudomonadota; class Alphaproteobacteria; order Caulobacterales; family Parvularculaceae; genus Hyphococcus. The sequence goes on from DGNI01000114.1 coordinate 7,326, forward strand.
TGCATATAGTGTTTGACGCCGCGCACGC
>DGNI01000202.1:0-627 GCA_002388885.1 Parvularculaceae bacterium UBA4496
ATTCGACCATGGCGAAGTTCGGATTTTCCAATGACCGCTTCAAAGCCGACCCGAAAGACGGCCTCAAACTGAACGACGCCATGGTGACCAACGCCGTCAGATGCGTCCCGCCCCAGAACAAGCCTGTGGGCGCAGAGATTCGCACCTGCCGCCCGTTTCTGGTCAACCAGATCGCAGCGCTCAAGAAACTGAAAGTGATTCTCTGCCTCGGGCGCATCGCGCATGATTCGACCCTCGCCGCCCTCGGCCTCAAAGCCAAGGACGCGCCGTTCGGTCACGGCGCAGCACATGATGTGAAAGGCCGGGCGCTCAGGCTGTTCGACAGCTATCACTGCTCGCGCTACAATACGAACACGCGAAGGCTGACGCCGGAAATGTTCGAAGCGGTGTTTGCCGATATTCGCGCGGAAATCGACAAAAGCTGACGAGAAGAGCCAGGCTCTTAAAAGATCAGCTCCCCAGGAGACGCTTTTGAAATGAGCAACCGGAATTGGGGCCTGCCAAGCAAGGACGAACAGCGCGCCATTCGCGACGCCAAGCACACGAAGCCCGCGCTGACCCTGTTTGTCACCGCAGTGTTCGGCATCATCGGCGCGGCCGTCGCGGCGGTGAGCTTTGCCGAGGCGC
>DGNI01000202.1:681-3676 GCA_002388885.1 Parvularculaceae bacterium UBA4496
TGGCTCGCGCGTCCGCGTTTCGCCGCGCAGCTTTCCGGCAAGGGCGACGCCTTTTCGAAACTCCTTCGGTTTTACGCAAAAGCGACGCTAGCGCTCGGGCTAATCCTCCTGCTCGCATGGACGTCAGGCGCCTTTGCACCAATGATGTTCAGTGTGCTGTTTTTATGCTTCGCGGGCGGCGCCGGCGCGGCGGCGGCGTTCCAGACCGTGCTCGCCTTCGTACCTCATTATGAGGAAGAGACGAACGGCGCCGGGGAGCACTAGCCCTGCTCCCGCAGCAGTCTTTGCTTTTGCCGGTTCCAGTCGCGGTCTTTCTTTGTCTCGCGCTTGTCGTGCATTTTCTTGCCCTGCCCTAACCCCAGTTCCAGCTTCGCGATGCCGCGCGCGTTAAAGTAAAGTTTCAGCGGCGTCAGGGTGAAGCCCTTGCGCTCCACCGCCTGCGACAGCCGCGCGATCTCGCGCTTGTGCAACAACAGTTTGCGCTTGCGCTTCGGTTCGTGGTTTTCGCGGTTGCCGGCCGAATATTCCGGAATATTGGCGTTGATCAGCCAGATGGCGCCGTCTTCGGGCGAAGCGTAACTCTCGGCGATGTTCGCCTTGCCTTCACGCAAGGCTTTGACTTCGGTACCGGTCAGCATCAGCCCCGCCTCGACCACCTCCTCGATAAAATACTCGTGACGTGCGCGGCGATTCTCCGCAACGATCTTGCGGCCGTCTTTTGATTGCGCGGACATCAGCCGATCAGGCCGAGCTCGGTTAGGGCGGCCTTCACCTTTGCTTTCGAGGCGTCACTCGGAGTCACCAGCGGCAGGCGCAGTTCATCCGAACAAAGGCCCATCAGCGACAGTGCATATTTCACCGGGCCCGGGCTCGTATCCGTAAACAGAGCTTCATGCAGCGGCGCGAGCCGGTCCTGCAGCGCGCGCGCAGTGACGAAATCATCATTAAGTGTCGCCTCTTGCATATGCGCGCACAAGTCAGGCGCCACGTTCGACGATACGGAAATGCACCCTACGCCGCCCATGGCGTTGTATCCGACCGCAGTCATGTCCTCGCCGGAAATCTGAAGGAAGCTTTTGCCGCAAAGCCGACGCTGCATCGCCACGCGGCCCAGATCTGCCACCGCGTCCTTGATGCCGACAATACGCGGCATTTTCGAAAGCGCCGCAACGGTGTCGACTGCAATGTTGACTCCCGTACGCGCTGGCACGTTGTAGACGACAATTGGGATATCAGTCGCATCATGCAAAGCGGTGTAGTGCGCGATAAGTCCCGCCTGGCTCGGCCGATTGTAATAGCCGGTAACGGACAGGATCGCATTGACGCCGGCTTTCTGCAGACGCTGCGCCATGGAAATCGAATAGGCGGTTTCGTTCGACCCTGCGCCGCCGATCACCGGTACGCGGCCCGCGGTCGTTTCGACGCACAGTTTTACAACATGCTCATGCTCATCATCGGTCAGCGTCGCCGATTCACCCGTCGTGCCGACGGGTACGAGGCCGTGGGTCCCGGCGGCGATCTGGCGCTCGACCAGGGCGCAGAAGGATTTTTCGTCGACCGCGCCGTTCCGGAATGGGGTAATGAGGGCCGTGATTGACCCTGTAAACTGTTTCATGGGCTTGGTTTTCTCAAATTTAAGGCCTCGATAGCGGCGATAGTGCGGTTCAGCAAGACGCCGCCTGTTTTGAAGCCACCAAGAATGGGCTATTGTGTGTCCAGCTTATGAGTTTTTGCGGGAGTTTCAGGGTATGGAGCGCAACGCCTGTTGGCGCTTAAAGGCGGGGGCCTTACCGAAAAAATCTCTAATTCCGGCGCTGAACGCCCTGAAAACAGGGGTATTGGCGGGTGCGGCCGCGCTTACGCTGCTCGGATCAGGCGCCACGCTCGCGTCGCCGACGCCCCGGCTCAAGCCGCCGGCCCCCGGCCCGACCTATATCAGCGTTAACGATAAAGAGCGGCTGTTGACCCTGGCCGACACGCTCAAAAAGAAACAGTTTTCCACAGCACAATCCTCTATCGAGCATATCTCGGACCCGATCGCGAAAAGCCTTGGCCACTGGATGTACCTGATGGCCGAGGATCCGCGCGTTGATTTCAACTATGCCGACGCGTTCCTCGACGCCAATATCGACTGGCCGATGCAGTACCGTATCAGCTCCTTCATTGAAGACCGTATTCCCAACACTGCGCCCGCCGACCAGGTGCTGGCGTTTTTCGACACGCGCGAACCCGTTACCGGCGAAGGGAAAATCCAACTCGCGCGAGCGTTATTCGCCGTTGGCGATAAACAGGGCGGCGAACGCTATGTGCGCGATGCGTGGATCAACCACAATTTCAAGCTCGCCGAAGAACAGCGCGTGCTGTCCGTCTACGGCGGATATCTGACTAAGGAAGATCACGCCGCGCGCGTCGACCGTCTGTTGTGGGATCGCCAGGTGACGAATGCGCGCCGCGTATTTCCGAACCTTTCGGGCGGCGACCGGAAAATGGCCGAAGCGCGCGCCGCGCTGCTTCTGAGCGCCGCCGTCGCGCCGAAACTTTACGACAGGCTTTCCGAAGACGAGCAACTCGACAGCGGTATGCTGCACGCCGCCGTGCGTTACTATCGCCGCCGCGGTGACGAACAATACGCCATCGCCCTTGCCGCCCGCGCGCCGGAAGATCCGGAACAAATCCGTAATGGCGGACGCTGGTGGGACGAGCGCCAGCTATTGATGCGATGGGCGCTGAAAAACGGCCGCTTCGCCGACGCCTATTCACTTGCCGCCGGCCACCGCATGACCGAGGGCGCAGATTACGCCGAAGCAGAGTTCTACGCCGGCTGGGTTGCGCTCCGGTTCCTGAATGCGCCAGCGCGGGCGGAAACCCATTTCCTTGCGCTGGCTTCCGGCGTCGACTCGCCGATTTCCGTTTCCCGGGCGAAATACTGGCTCGGCCGCGCCGCCGCCGCGAAGGGCGAACGCGAACGCGCGAACGAATTCTACCGGATCGCCGC
>DGNI01000202.1:3691-4415 GCA_002388885.1 Parvularculaceae bacterium UBA4496
TACGGACAGTTGGCGGCAGAAGAGCTGGGCGGCGTTGAAACTGCGAAATTCTCCCCGCCCTTGCAGTCTACCGCCGCCGAACGCGCGCTGTTCTCTTCAAGACCGACGATCGCCGCGCTCAGGATGCTCACCGATCTCGACCTTGACTATGAATTCATGGTCTTCGCGTACCACGTTGACGACCAACTCGAACGGCCGGGCGAATATCTGGAGCTTGCAAAACTTACCGATGGCGAAGGCGCGCCGCACCTTACCGTGCGCGCCGGCAAAGTCGGCATTCAGCGCGGCGCCTTCGCGCCGGAAGTCGCCTATCCGCTTGTATTCGTGCCGGATGAGGCGGTGCGTTTTGTGTCGCCGGAAATCATTCTCGGCCTGTCGAGGCAAGAGAGCGAGTTTAACCCTCGCGCCTATTCGCGCGCCGGCGCCCGCGGCATGATGCAGCTTATTCCGACCACGGCGCAGATCACGGCGCGCAAGGAAGGGCTGTTGTATAACCGCTCGGCGCTGCTCGACGATCCGGTCTACAACATGACCATCGGTTCTGCGCACCTGTCACATCTTCTCGAACGCTTCGACGGTTCGCTGATCATGACCCTCGCTGCTTATAATGCAGGCGCAGCGCGGGTCGATCGCTGGATTACCGAATATGGCGATCCGCGCTCGAGTACGGTCGATCCGCTCGATTGGGTGGAACTGATCCCCTTCTCCGAAACCCGCAACTATG
>DGNI01000096.1 GCA_002388885.1 Parvularculaceae bacterium UBA4496
TTCGATGGCGGTGATTTTGCCTTTGACGACCGTTTCTTCAAAATCCTGACGGCCGACGAGGGAGGCTTCTAACATTTCCGCGAAATCGTCGCGGGACGGGTTAAGGGTTTCAGTTTGAGACACGAGTGTCGTTACTCCAGTTTTCAGCTTTAAATGCCAACCGGTTGATCCGGCGGTCTTTCCGGGCGTTATCCCCGGACAGTTGAGCCGAGTTGATGTTATGACGGCGCGAATGCCGGATAGACGGAAAAAAAAACACGTTTTCTGGATTGGTCGCCGGCAGGCTGAATCCTCAGCCGCAGCGCCGGAAAACGCCNNCGCCGTCAATCACGCGGCGCGCCGCCGCGAAGGCCGCGTCTATAGACAAATGAGTCGTATCTAGCAACTCCGCATCGGGCGCCGCCGCCATGGGCGCGTCATCACGGGCGGCATCGCGGGCGTCGCGATCCAGAAGATCCTGATAAATCTCGGATTCCAGAAGCCCGGGCCGATTGGGGACCAGTTCCAGCCAGCGCCGGCGGGCCCGCACTTTCGGGCTTGCCGTCACGAAGAATTTCACGGTCGCGTCCGGGCAGACCACCGTGNNGTGCCGATATCGCGCCCGTCGAGCACGGCCCCCGCGGCCCGCTTCGGCGGGGTTTCGGCAAAACGCCGCTGGAAGTCCAATAGCGCGGCGCGGACTTCCGTATTGGCGGCGACGACGCTGGCCGCAGCCCCGACCTCCTTGGTGCGGATATCGGCGCCAACAAGCTTTTCGATGGCGAATTCCCGCGCCGCCGCGGCGGCGGATTCCGGGTCCGACGCATCGGCGCCGTCATTTAACAGCACCCAGGCGACGCCGCGGTAAAGCGTGCCGGTATCGAGATGCGCAAACCCGTAATGGTCGGAAATGAGCCGCGCCAGCGTTCCCTTTCCGGAAGCGGCGGGACCATCGAGCGCGACGACCAGTGATGATTTCCCGAAAGCCTTATCCATCGGGTGGTCACTTATGCCCAACACCCTCGGCAACGCAAGGCAGGATCAAAGGCCGCTTTCAATCGACGCGCCCAATTCACCCATCGCGCCGAAAAATTCCGGAAAACTCGTCGCGATCATCGAGGCGTCGTCGATCTCAACCGGATCTTCGCTAGAGAGTCCCCCGATGAGAAAGCTCATGGCGATGCGATGATCGTGATGGGTCCTGATTTTTGCACCGCCCGCTATTGGGGTTCCCTTGCCGCGCACGCGAAGCCAGTCCGGGCCGCTCGCCACATCAACGCCGCATGCGACAAGGCCCGCTTCAACGGCGGCGATGCGGTCGCTTTCCTTGACGCGAAGTTCCTCCAGTCCATTCATCTTGGTCTCACCATGGGCGAAGGCAGAGATGACTGCCAGGATCGGATATTCATCGATCATCGACGGCGCACGTTCCGCAGGAACCTCCACACCATTCAACACCGAATGACGCGCGCGGATATCGCCCACCGGCTCCCCGTTGACCTCTCTTTCGTTTTCAAAAGAAATATCCGCGCCCATATCGCGCAAGGTTTCATAAAATCCGGTGCGCAGCGGATTAATCAGCACGCCTTTCACCGTTACATCGGAGTTCGGAACGATCAGCGCGGCCGCAACCGGAAACGCCGCCGAAGACGGATCGCCCGGCACGTCAACATTGACGGGCCGCAAGCGCTGACCGCCTTCAAGTTCGATAAACCTGCCTTCATCGTCATCAGGCGTCATGGACAATTTCGCCCCGAAAGCGACAAGCATCCGCTCCGTATGATCACGGCATAGTGCGGGTTCATGTACGCGGGTCTTCCCGTTTGCGCCCAACGCGGCGAGGAGGATCGCAGATTTCACCTGCGCCGAAGCGGTCGCAAGTTTCACATTTACGGCGCTCAATTCATCGGCGTGCGAAAGCGTCACCGGCAACCGCCCGTCTCTGCTCTCGGCGAGAACGCCCATCATGCGCAAGGGCTCAAGCACGCGCCCCATGGGCCGGCCCCTGAGCGAGACGTCTCCGTCGAACGTCGCCTTGACGCCAGCGCCTGCCGCCGCGCCCATGACGAGGCGTGCGCCGGTGCCGGAATTGCCGAGATAAAGCGGGCGCAACGGCGCTCGCCACGCACCGCCCGTGACACGCCAGACTGCGCCATCCCCGCTTCGTACCTTTTCAACCTGGGCCCCGAACGAGCGCATGGCTTCAGCGGTGCGCAGGACGTCATCGGCTTCCAGAAGCCCGGTAATGCGGCTCTCCCCATGGGCCAGCGCCGAAAGGATCAGGGCGCGGTGGGAAATCGACTTGTCGCCCGGCGCAATGATCGCGCCGCTGAGAGGACCCGTGGCGGAAGAACGCGCCCCTGACGCAGCCATACGGTCATTCACATCTTTTGCAGCACTCTGCGCCATTCGGCCTTCCTAATTATAGCAAGAAAACACGGCAATTCTTTTGACAGCCGCCCTTGCGCGTGGCAACAGGACGCCCTTTACAAGCACTTTCTAAACGGACGGACGGCCCATGTCGAAACCAGAACTTGGCGTCAAGCGCGATTGCCCGGAATGCGGCGCGCGATTTTACGACCTCAACAAAGAACCTGCTCATTGCCCGAAATGCGATCATGAATTCATCCCCGAGGCCCTGTTGAAGCCGCGCCGGGGCCGCAAGGAAGATGAGGAAACAACGCCGGCGGCTGAAGAAAAGAAGTCCGAGAAGGAAACCACCCTCGAGGCTGCGGAAAAAGAGAAGAAAGCCGCGAAATCGAACCGGCGCCCGTCCATGGACGACGATGACTCCGACGAAGACGACGATGAAGATGATGAACTGGCGGCCATCGAAGACATCGACGTCGATTTGGACGATGACGACGATGACGAAGACGACGACAGTCTGCTTGACGATGACGATGACGATGACGTGTCGGCGATTGTCAAGAAAGGCGGCGACGACGACTAACACGGCGTAAATTGACCTTGCGCGCCTTTTGCGGCGTCGCTAGGTTCCGCGTCCCATATCCGGGAATGCCGCGCCGGACGGTTAAACCGGCGCTGATTTCTACGGGGCTATAGCTCAGTTGGGAGAGCGCTTGCATGGCATGCAAGAGGTCGTCGGTTCGATTCCGACTAGCTCCACCATCCGCCTTCGCTGATTTTGCGGAACCCAAAATCAAGCTTCGGCGTGACGAGCCGAAGCGTGCGAAGCGGGTGCCGCGCCGAAGTGAAACGAAGGCGGGCGGTTCGATCTTTGTTCGTCCAGTTCTACCCTACCCGAGACAAATTGTTCCTACGACGCCCAGTCTTTTTTGAGACGCGGCGCGGTGACGATGAACAGCGCCGCCGCGATCACGTAAAAGACAATGCCTGACAAAATCGCGTAGCGAAGGGATTCATCGCCATAGGCGGCTTTCAGCCCGTCCGAAATGGCGCCGATCGCGAGATTGCCGAGCCCGATGCCGATCAGGTTGTTGATGAACAAAAATACGGCGGATGCGGTCGCCCGCATGTTGGGCTGCACCAGTTGCTGAAACGCCGTCAAGACCGGGCCGAGCCAGACAAGACTTAACGCCTGCAGGCCCAAAAAAGCAGGGAATGCGATCCACAGCGAATTCGCCAGAATCCCGACGATAAAGAACGGGATCGTGGCGATGAACGCCGCCGCCGGGACGAGCGCGTAAGCCGCCTTTCGTTCCGGGCCGTAACGGTCGGCAACAACGCCGCCGAGCCAGATCCCGGCGACCCCGCCGAGTAGCAGGACCGTTGCGTAAAAATAGGAAGCAAAAAGCACAGGGCCGGCGTTCGCAGGAACGAGAAAATCCGGCATCCATGCGAAAAATCCCGGCAATGCGTCCCCAAAACTCCGCACAAAGAAGGACGGCAACCAGAAGATCAGCCCGTAGCCCATCATGGAAGCGCTCGCAGCGCCGAGCGAAAGCCCCCAGAAGCTCGGCTTGCCGATCAATGTTTTGACAACATCGGTTACTTTTGCCGGCGTTGTTATGGCGTTCGCGCCGTCAAAGCCGCCGCGTTTCGGCTCACGCATGGTCAATCGGAACACAGGCGCAATCGCGAGGCCTGCGAGACCGACAATGATGAACGCCGACCGCCAGCCGAGATAACTCGTCAACACGCCGCCGAGCAGAATGCCCAGCGCCGAGCCGACCGGAATGCCGAACGAGTAAATCGAAAGGGCGCGCGCACGCTTTTCCGGCGGAAAATAATCGGAAATCAGCGAGTAGGCAGGGGCGACGCCGCCCGCCTCCCCGACGCCGACACCGAGGCGCGCCAGAAAAAGCTGCACAAAATTTTGTGCAAAACCGCAGGCCGCCGTCATGGCGCTCCAGACGGCAAGCGCCGCGGTCATGATCCATGTCCGGCTGGTCCGGTCAGCGAGAACCGCAATCGGAATGCCTAAAAACGTATAAAAAAGCGCGAATGCAAGCCCGCCCATCAGGCTGAGTTGCGTGTCAGATAGCGCAAGTTCGGATTTGATCGGCACAGCGAGGATGCCGACGATTTGCCGGTCAATGAAGTTGAACGTGTAAACGACGACAAGAATGAAAAGGACATAGCCGCGATAAAACGGCGAGGATGCCTGCGCGCTCACTTACTCCGCATCCCGGCTATTCAGCGATTGAAGAAAAGCAATGGCGTCGGCGACGGTTTCTCCCGGCGCTTCTTCCTGCGCCGCATGGCCGACACCCGGATAGGAAATCAGGCGGGCATTCGGGATGGTCTCTTCGATGCGCCTTCCCTGCGCGAGCGGGATGATAATGTCGCTTTCCCCCCACAAGATGAGGGTGGGCGCGTTGACGCGCGCAAGATCGGATACAGGATCGGGCAGCGTGAATTCTTCCAACGATTTGATCAATGCCGCGCCGTTGCCTTCGCGGCGGATCATGTCGCGCATGGCGGTCACGCGCTCGTCGGTGATTTTGCTGTCGTCTCCGTAAATGATTTCTGCGCTCGCACGGACGCCCGCCTCCGGCGCCGTCAGCAGATAAGCTTTCATGGCGGCAGGAATTTCAGCCGGTTTGTCACTGACGCCGTTCAGCGGAAACGCGCCGGGTGAAACCAGAATAAGGCCGTCAACTCGCTCACGGTTGCCCACCGCAAAGCGCCACGCCGCAAGGCCGCCAAGCGAGTTTCCGGCGAGGACAGCATGATCGATCTCAAGCGCATTCATTACGTCGCCGATAAACGCAGCCCTTTCGGCGGGCGCATAGCGTTCCTTTGGATCCGGCCCCGTCAGACCGTGCCCGAGAAGATCGTAACGGATAACGCGGTAATCCGTTTTCAACTGCGCCGCCCAGCCGTCCCATGTTTCGAGGCTATGCGTGAAGCCGTGAATGAGGAGAACAACAGGTCCGTTCGGCGCGCCTTCTTCGCGCACCCTGACGCGCGCACCGGAAATGTCGACAAACCGGTCGTTCGGCGTCAGATAGGTTTCTTCCAAAACCGAAGCGTCTGAACCGCCGATCAGGTTGAAATAGAAATATCCGCCCCCGGCAATCGCCAGAATAATAATGGCGAGAATTATTTTTTTCATTTGGACGTCACCCCGCCGCCTGAGAAGAAGACAGCGGCGCTCTTACGCAGCGCCGCCGTCCGGGAGGAAAACCCGTTTCACTCCTGCCTTTTAGAATCGCACCTCGACAGTACCCATAACGCGGCGAGGATCGCCGAAAAAGGCTGTCTGCACGCCCGTTGTGCCAAGAGGCGTATTCCCTAGCTCTGGTACCGCCGTGACAAAGTCATAACCGGCCACGATGTACCGCTTATCGGTTAGGTTCGACCCATGTACTGACAGCCGCAGGTCTCCATCAGCAGATGTCCAGTATATTCCGGCGTTCAACAGCGCGTATTGCTCCTGATCGAGCGCGGGAATCCGATAGCCGAACTGATGGGTCAGGCTGCGGTAGGAGACAGATGTATAGATGCCGAAGTCGCCGTCATGCCCAAAAAGAGACTTGGGTTTGGCGTAGGTCAGCTGATTGAACGCCGTGATCTTGGGCGTGTTTTGAAAGACGACGATTGTGTCGGCGATGTTTGCGCCAGTGCGCCCGATAAACTCGTCGAATTCAGGCTTAATGTAGCCAAGCGAGAACTGATAATTCAGGGAATCGCCCTGCTTGATCATATCTTCGCCAAGGGTCGCAACGCCTTCCAATTCGAGACCATAGAGCGTCGCTTTCGCAGCGTTTGTCGTCACGCCGGCGAAAGTTTCAGCGACGCCATCCATGTCGGCGTCGATGCCGACCGAACCAGGCACTTGCACGTCTTTGTAGTCAGAATAGAAAAGCGCAAGGCTCGAACGGAAACGTCCGTCAAAAAAGTTGTTTTTCCAGCCGATCTCATAGGTGTCGACTTCCTCCGGCTCGAACTGGCAGAAAGCGATTTGATCATCGACGTCGGTCGCGCCGGTCATGCCGTCGCCGTCGAGGTCCGGGGCCGCATTGGCGCCGCAGCGCGGATCAAAACTGCCGCCCTTGAACCCTTGCGAATAGGAAGCGTAAAGCGTGTGCTCGGCGGACGGCTCCCAGGTGATGCTGGCCCGCGGGCTGAAGTCACTAAAATTCGCAGTCGCATCAATATCTGCGTCGACAAGATCCGGGGCACGATCCGGTCCGCCGAAAGCAGGTGAAAATCCTGCGGAGAAAAACCGGACGCGCAGGAGGTCCATGGAACGCTCGTCCTCGGTATATCGGCCGCCAACCGAAACAGAAAGCGTATCGGTCACATCGTAAGAAAAGTCTCCGAAGATTGACCACGTTGATGTTTCGACGTCACTCGACGTAAAGGCATTCACGCCCGGGAACATTAAGAGCTCGGCTGTTTCATCAAGCACCACATCGAACTCGGTGAGCCCGCTCGCGTCGAGGTAATAAAAACCTATAAGGCCGTTTATGCGGTCGCCTGAATAAAGAATCTGGAATTCTTCGCTGAACTGATCGTTCACATAGCGCCCCGGGACATCCAGATCCACCAGCGGCAGTGAATCAAAATCAATCGGCCCTTCGGAGGTATCTTCCCGGTACGACAGAATGTTCTTCAGCGTGATATTCTCATTGACGTTCCACTCAATAACCCCGGAGAGGCCTTTCGCAACGACGCTTTGCGTCGGCGTGTTAAGTCCTGAGCGTGTGTCATAAACGTTGGAAAGAACGGGGTATTCGACGGCCGGCATTTCAGAAACGTCGGTGAACGGAAGCAGCCGGTGGCCCTGTTTCGGATTGGAGTTATCGTCAGTCCAGTCACCGGTGATGCGGATTGAGAAATCGCTTGTTGGATTCCATTCAAGCGCCAGACGCCCGCCCAGCAAATCCTTGTCGTAATTGTCGAGGCCGTTAATAAGGTTTTCGCCGAAACCATTACGGCTCATATAGGCGATTGTCCCGCCGAGCAGCAGTTCGCCGGCTGCTGAATCGCTCGTCGCCAGCGGTAAATTGAACGTGCCGATGGCGTCAAACTGGCCGTAGGTTCCGCCCGTCAGCCGCAACTTCGCAAAAGGCTCGTCGCTCAATCGACGCGTCACGTATTTTACTGCGCCGCCGATTGTGTTCCGGCCGTAAAGCGTTCCTTGCGGGCCCCTCAAAATCTCAATCCGCTCAACGTCATATATATCAAGAAGCGCTGCTTGCGGACGGTTGAGATAAACATCGTCAATGTAAATACCGACGCCTGCCTCAAAACCGGAAACCGGGTCCTGCTGGCCGATGCCGCGAATGAACGCCGTCAATGTTGTATTCGTGGCGCGGGACGTTTTTAGCGTCACGTTTGGTGTAAATGCTTCAATATCCGTCAGATCGACGGCGCCAAGGTTATCGAGCTCATCTCCACTGAACGCGGAAACCGCCAGAGGAACGTCCTGCAGGCTTTCCTCCCGGCGCCGCGCAGTAACGACGATCCGGTCGCCGCCCGCTTCGGACGCGCTGTCCTGCGCGGCCGCCGTTCCCGCCCCTGCTGAAAGAGAGATTGTTGAGCAAAACGCCAGCAACGCGGCCTTGCCGCCAAATGCGCAGAACGCAGCCCTGAAATGGTTCGCCATGATACGCCTCCCAACGTGATTGTTAGTTCTGATTTTTCTTGAGGCTATGCTTTCCAAAGGTGTCGCATAATGACGCCATGGCTCATGGAAAGTGTACAATTTCGCTCACGCCCGCGCAAAGCAGATGCAATCTTCCTTTACTTTTCAGCGTTTCGGCGCAATCGGGCTTCCCGGACATACGCTTTGGGCGTTAACCCATTCCAGTCCTTGAACGCGCGGTTGAAGGCGCGGAATTCTGAAAATCCAAGCGCGTCCGAAACGTCTGCAACGGATTTCTCACTCAGTAATAGTCTTTGCGCTGTTTCATTGAGCACCTCACGGCGCAGTTCGCGGAAACTGACGCTTTCCTGACCAAGCCGGCGGCGCAAGGTGGCGACGCTCACATTCATTTGCGCCGCAACGTCAGCCTGCTCAACAACGCCGCGCGAAAGAGCATCCCGAACGAGACTGCTGGTTGATTTCGGCGCTTCGCGGCCTGCCTTGCGGCCGGCGACAACCTCGACAATTTTTTGATAAACGGCATTTGACGTCAGTGCTTCCGGCGACGGCATGACAATTGGCCGTAATGATGTTTCAAGGTCGAATGATAAACGGTAGTTTTCGGCCCCGAACCTAATTGGCGCATCCCAATAACCGAGATGCGCGCAGTCGCCGCCGGGCGACGTCCGGCGAATGAAGATGCTTTTGACCGCATGCTTCGCCGATGGCGATACGATCATCAGTATGCAATGCAAAAATATGAGAACACACTCAATCGAGAAATAAATGTACTCAGTCGCTTGTGAATTCACGTAAGGAAAATCGCGGTCGTTGATGATGATATCGACCGACGCACGGCGTTTCACGACGGAATTATACTGTCCACCATGCAGCATATTATAGGACCGGGCGACAACGCGCATGACTTCATAGAGATTTTCACAGTCATGGACGTTTTGCAGGACAAAGTCGGTGCTGCCGGAAAGAAGCTGGCGCGAAGACAGATGAACGGTTTCGTCGCCGAACAGGATCGATAGCCGGTTCTGTAACCGGTAGTAATCAGCCAATGAAATCCTTTCGGGGCCTGACGCATCGGCCAGGTTCGGCGGTAAATTTAACGATTTCAGCAAAGCCTCAATATCTATTTCGGCCTCGAGCGCCTGAGCAAGCAAAGGGTCGATCCGCGTACGCGACACCGCGATGGCCTGTTCTGAAACCGCATTCATATCTTGCCAAACATTAACCCTGTTATCGGCGCATGGCCGAGCTGAGCGCGCAGTCCGGTTCAAAGCCGATTTATTAACCTTGCGGCTATGAACCCGGGCCGTCTCCATGTTACGACCCGCTGCGGCGCAAAATTTGCTGTATTCATATCTGGATTAGCGGGAGTTTTCCATGCGGCTCATGGTTACCGGCGGCGCCGGCTTTATCGGATCGGCAGTTGTTCGCCAGGCGATCGACAATGGCGACGTTGTCTTGAACGTCGATAAGCTTACCTACGCCGCCAATCTTGAAAACGTTGCGAGCGTCGCAGACAGCGACCGGTATCATTTCGCACAGAAAGATATCTGCGACCTGCCGGCAATGGCGGCGCTGATGGAAGAGTTCAAACCGGACGCGGTCATGAATCTTGCGGCGGAGACCCATGTGGACCGGTCCATCGACGGCCCTGGCGCGTTTATTCAGACTAACATCATCGGCGCCTACGCACTCCTCGAAGCCGCGCGCGGATATGTGGAATCCAGCGCTGCGCCTGAGCGCTTCCGGTTTCACCACATTTCGACAGACGAGGTTTACGGGTCGCTCGGGCCCACGGGCGAGTTCACGGAAACCTCCCCTTATCAGCCAAACTCGCCCTATTCGGCCGCAAAGGCCTCGTCCGACATGCTCGCTCGCGCATGGCGCGAGACATTCGGCCTGCCGGTAGTGGTGACAAACTGCTCGAACAATTACGGACCCTACCAGTTTCCGGAAAAACTGATCCCCGTTGTCATTATCGCCGCGCTTGAGGGCCGGACAATTCCGATTTACGGCAAGGGCGATAACATTCGCGACTGGCTCTATGTTGAAGACCACGCTGACGCGTTGTTGCTCTGTGCACGCGAAGGCAAACCCGGCGAGACATATAATATCGGCGGACGCGCCGAGAGAACAAACCTCGACCTCGTGAAAATGATCTGCGCGATCCTTGACGATGAGTTGCCTGCTTCCACATACAAGCCGCATGATGGCCTGATTGAATTCGTCGCTGACCGGCCCGGCCATGATCACCGATACGCAATCAACTGCGACAAAATCGAACGCGAACTTGGATGGACGCCCGCCCAGTCGATCAATGAAGGCATGCGTAGAACGGTGCGCTGGTATCTCGATAATCGCAACTGGTGGGATGCCATCAGAAATCGCGGCTTTGACGTCGCTGCGCGGCAGGGGCTCCGCAAGAAAGGCTGAGGGCGAATGCGCACTCTCGTTTTCGGCAAGAATGGGCAGGTCGCACGCGCGTTAAGCTGCATGGCAAGCGGCGCAGACGAGTTCATATTCCTTGGCCGCGATCAGGCAGACCTGATGAGTGCGGGCGCCGCGCGTGATGCTATTGCGGAGTATCATCCGGACGCCGTCATCAACGCTGCCGCCTATACCGCTGTCGACAACGCCGAAAGTGACAAGGATTCGGCGCACCGCCTGAACGCCGGTGCTGTCGCCGAAATGGCCGCCGCCTGCGCCAATATAAATGTGCATTTCATCCATGTTTCCACTGATTATGTCTTCGACGGAAATGGAGATGAACGCCTCACCGAAACGGCGCGTGCCAAACCACTGAATGTGTATGGAAAAACCAAACTCGATGGAGAGGTGGCGGCGCTGGACGCCAATCCCGGCGTAATCATCCTGCGCACGTCATGGGTTTTTTCAGAGTACGGTTCGAATTTCGTCAAAACCATGTTGCGGCTTGCTAAAGACAAAAGCGAGCTTTCAATCGTCTCTGACCAGATTGGCGGGCCAACCGATGCACATGACATAGCCTCAGCGCTTTTGGCCATCGCAGGCAAGAAAAACCGCGGCGGCCCCGGCGCAGGCGTCTATCATTTTCAAGGAGCGCCAGCCGTCAGCTGGGCGGACTTCGCAATGAAAATTTTCGAAATCGCCGGCGCAACCATTACAATCAATAAAATCAAAACGTCCGAATATCCGACACCAGCGCGCCGCCCGCTCAACTCGATACTCGACTGCGCGAAACTCGAGCGCGATTTCGGCATCGGTCAGCCGGACTGGCGCATCGGCTTAAGGCGCGTTATGGCAGCTTTGAATAAATAAGGAAAAGCCATGAAAGGCATCATTCTCGCCGGCGGTTCAGGCACGCGGCTTTACCCGGTCACGCGCAGCGTTTCCAAGCAATTAACGCCGATTTACGACAAGCCGATGATTTATTATCCGCTAAGCGTCCTCATGCTGGCGGGCATTCGCGATATTCTGGTTATCACGACGCCAGAGGATAAAGAGTCATTCGAGAGGCTTTTGGGCGATGGCGCGGAATGGGGCGTCAATATCAGTTACGCCGTACAGCCGAGCCCGGACGGCCTTGCGCAGGCGTTCATCATCGGCGAAGAATTCATCGCGGGAGATAAATGCGCGCTCGTTCTTGGCGACAACATCTTTTATGGTCAGGGTCTGACGAAACATCTGCGTGACGCCGCCGCACTGAAATCGGGCGCCGAAATTTTCGCCTATCAAGTTACCGATCCGCAGCGATACGGCGTCGTCGAGTTCGACAAGAATGGCGGCGTTATTTCCATCGAAGAAAAGCCTGAAAAGCCAAAATCCAATTACGCGGCTACGGGTCTTTATTTTTACGACGAAACCGTGGTCGAACGTGCGAAAAAGGTAAACCCGTCAGCCCGCGGCGAGCTTGAGATCACAACGCTCAATGAGATGTATCTCAACGACGGCGCCTTAAGGACCCAAGTGCTTGGCCGCGGCTTTGCTTGGCTCGACACAGGAACGCACGAATCCCTCCTCGAAGCGGCGCATTTTGTTCAGACGATCGAAGCGCGACAGGGACTAAAAATTTCCTGCCCCGAAGAAATCGCTTTCCGTTCGGGATTTATTGATCGTGAACAGCTTAAAAAACTTGCCGAGCCGCTGAAGAAAAACCAGTACGGACAATATTTGCTGCGTCTTGCGGGCGAATAATCACTTTTTCGGCGTGTGGATCCCGCATTCGGTTATCGCCTGCCCTGCCCATCGGCCGGGGCGGGCGCCGTTTTCATCGATGACTTTCGACGTACACGGCATACAGTCGACCGAAAAATATCCCTGCCCCACCTGCCGCATGAGCGATGATTGCAGGCGCATCCCGGTCTGCATAAAGGGCGTTCAGCCGCCCTACCCTTCATCAATCGCCGTCAATGATTTTCCCGCCTGTTTTTCCGTCCCTTAGCCGGTTTCCGGCCACATCTTATAGGAGCTAAGGCGGCGCCGGGTGCGCCGTCAATACGACGCCGAAACAAGAGCCCTACCTCGGGGGTTGCACAAAACGCCCCCGGGGCACTAAGACAGCGCCAACGAGCTTTTTCTCGCGATTAAGCGAACGCGGTTTTCTTGAAAATAGGAAGATTTATGAAAATCCTTG
>DGNI01000075.1 GCA_002388885.1 Parvularculaceae bacterium UBA4496
GCCTGTCGGGTCGCCATTTGTAAAAATAATCCCGGCTTTTGACTCAGAAAATACTGGTAGGGAAACTCGAGCCGCCGATAAAAACTGTCCGTCAACGCCGATGGCGTCAGCCGAGCCGGTGCGCGCTGAAATAAGGCCGATATTCGCCGGGCCGGCTTTGCCGCTCAATTTGGCGCCCGCGACTATGTCGACAGGCTGGCCGTTGACGATGCCGATATTGCGGGAAAAGAACGGCAACCCGTTGACCGGACCATTGTTGAAAATGCGCCCGCCGAATTCGAACACCGCTGAGTCCTGAAGGAAAAAGTCGCGAGTTTCGGGAAAGAACAGCGAGAAGCGGCCGGTGTTGACTTGCCGCGCGTCGAGCGAGGTGTCGGAAAAGTCCGTGTTGAAGGTCAGCGAGCCAGTGAGGGAAGGTGTCAGTTTGTAGAAAACATTGCCGCTGGGGTCCAAACTGAAGTCAGTTGAGTCTGTTTCCCAGTCATACGAGCCCGCACCGGTGACAAACGCCTGCACTTCGAGGCCAATGCCGCTTTTCACATCGCGAATACCTTCAAGACGGCCCGGATTTGTAACGTCAATGCGGCCCCGGTTCTGGTCAATATTTGACCAGCGGATTTCTTCATTTTCGCGCCTGATTGTGCGGATAATCTGGAAGTTCCATTCATCCAGCGACCGGTCGAATGAAATTGACTGAAACGGAATGGCGATTTCCGCAATCCAGCCGTCTTCTACAACACGCGCCTTCGCCCGCCAGATTGTATTCCATTCATCGCGAAAATTACTATTGTTCTCCACAAGCGCGTCATTACGCGCGCCGTTGGGGTTTACGCCAAAAAAATAGCTGTCGCGGAACGATCCGAAAGGATCGATCAAAATTCTAATGCCGTCATCGTCTTCAAGCGCCAGATCGCGTTGCATTTGTGAACGCCGAATGCCGTCGGGGTTGGAGTCATATGCATAAACGCCGATATAAAGATTTTTTTCGTCGTAAAGAATATAGGCCCGCGTCGGTTGGCTGGGCATTGCGCCTTCTACCGGCTCGACCTGATAAAATTGCTCAACGGATTCTGCTTGCGCCCATACGGCGTCAGACAAATCTCCGTCTATTGCAGGCGCATTATCGGGCGAGATACGAACAGCAGTGACCTGCGGCGTGTATCGCGCGAAGTCTCTGATCTGGGTTGGCTGACTGACGTCCTGGGTGCTGGCGAAGCCCGGCGCCGAGAGCAGGCTGACGGCGGCGGCGATACACAAACAGCGCATTTGAACTCCCTAACAACGAGACGCGCCGACAATATGCCCTTAAGGGCTTATGATACCGTTGAAATCAACGAATTCTGGCTGATTTCCGCGCGAATGCTACAAAAGTCGCTTACGAGGCGACTTTACTGCGCAACGCCTCAACCGCCATGCCGCTTATCGCAGAATGACAGCCGCTCGTCGGTTTGGGATGTGGTCAAAGTTGCTTATTCGCTAACCCGCGAGGCGTTCCATCTCTTCATCCGAGATTTCGAAATTGGCGTAGACGTTCTGCACGTCATCGCAATCTTCAAGCGCCTCTATAAGTTTCAATAGCGAGGCGGCTTTGTCGCCATCAATATCGATGCTGTTTTGCGGACGCCAAGTGGGTTTCGCCGATGCAGCTTCACCGAATTTTTTTTCCAGCGCCGAACTGACTTCGGCGAGCTGATCGAATGCGGAATAGATTTCATGGGTTTCATCAGATGACTGCACATCGTCAGCACCCGCCTCGATAGCCGCTTCAAGCATTTCTTCTTCAGAGGCGACGCTTGCCGGATATTCTACATAGCCCACAAGATCGAACATGAAGGAGACGGAGCCTGTCTCGCCAAGATTGCCGCCGTTCTTTGAAAAGATCGTGCGGACTTCGCTCGCCGCGCGGTTACGGTTGTCGGTCAAGGCCTCGACAATCACACCGACGCCGGCGGGACCGAAGCCCTCATACCGAATTTCCTCGAAATTCGATTCATCAGCACTCGTTGATTTCTTGATGGCGCGGTCGATGTTGTCCTTGGGCATGGACTGCGCTTTTGCCGCCTGAATGGCGAGGCGCAGGCGCGGATTAAACTCGGGGTCGGCCGCGCCCATTTTTGCAGCGACGGTGATTTCTTTGGAAAGTTTCGAGAACATCTTCGACCGCCGGGCGTCCTGGCGCCCTTTGCGGTGTTGAATATTCGCCCATTTACTGTGACCGGCCATGGGTCTTCGCGTCCTCTTCTAAATACTGGGATGATCGAACGCCACTTATGCCGCCCGGCGTTGAAAATTCAAGGCCCCGCCTTCAACCATGAAGCGCCTAGCCTTGACCTGCCCCTCGCAAAGCCTGCAAAACAGGGCCGGAGGGAGGCGATGGCAAAGCCAATCCGCAATATTACGATCGTCGGCGGCGGCACGTCGGGCTGGATTACCGCATGCCTTTTGGCCCGGTATTTTCAGCAAAAAATAACAGAGGGCGCGCTTTCCATAACGCTTATCGAAAGCCCCAATATCGGCATTATCGGCGTTGGCGAATCGACGGCGCGGCCGATGTCCGATCTGCTACGGGTTATTGGCGTATCCGAAAGTGAGTTCATCAAGCGCTGCAACGCAACGTTCAAACTTGGCGGCCTGTTTGTCGACTGGGATCGCGACGAAAACGGCAACAGCGTTTCCTGGATCAACCCGTTTTTCTCCCAAAGCGATTTGCATGGCGTCAATCCGGCGTATCTTTATGCACAATACGGGATGAAAAGAGGCGGCGGGCCGATCAAGGAAGATTTTACAGAAGCGATTTCCGTCTGCCCCGCGCTAATTCATAATTTTAAAGGGCCGCGTCCGATTGGGTCGAAGGATTATCAGTCGGAGATTCCGTACTCCTATCACATGGACGCCGTCGAGCTGGCGAAAATGCTGCAGGAACACGGCAAAAAACTCGGCGTGCGGCAGATCCTCGATAATGTACGGGAAGTGCGGTTTGACGATCGGGGGTACGTCAAGGAGTTGCAGCTCGAAGAAAACGGTGTTCATCCCGTTGAGTTTATTTTCGATGCGACGGGATTTGCGGGCGTCATCATCGGCAAGGCCATGGGCGAGCCGTTCGAATCTTACGGCAAGTACATGCTCAATGATCGCGCAGCAGTCGTGCAGATGCCGCATGATGACCCGCAAGCGCTTGAGCCCGCGTCACGGGCGACGGCGCTCGGCGCAGGGTGGTCGTTTCGCGTACCGTTGTTCAACCGGGTCGGCACGGGATACATTTTTTCCAGCAAATTCATTTCAGACGATGACGCTGTCGCGGAATTCAAGGCGTTTGCGAATGTGCCGGAAGACAAGGAAATGCGCGTCATCCGAATGCGTATCGGCAAAGTGCGGCGTTCATGGGTTAAAAACTGTGTGGCGATTGGCCTTTCAAGCGGGTTTGTTGAGCCGCTGGAAGCGACGGCGATCTACTCCGTACAGGTCGCATTGCAATGGCTTATACAATATTTTCCAGATACTGAATTTAATCCAACTGTCACGGCGCGCTACAACAAGCTGATCGACGGCCTTTACGAAGAAATCGTCAATTTCATTGCCCTATTGTTTCACATCAGCAATCGCGATGACACACCTTACTGGCGCGCTGCGCGCAATGACATGGAAGTGCCGGACGCGCTGAAAGAGAACTTGGAATTGTGGAAGCATACGCTGCCTGACGAGTTGGATCTGCCGCAGAGAACTTTTTTTACCCCGACCTCATATCGGGCCGCTTTGATGGGTAAGAGGTTTTGTATGGGCCGCGAATATCCGCAAACCTCAATATTTGGAAAAGAACATTGGGAAGAGTATCTGAATGCGCGGCTTTCGCGCGCGCAAAAGTTCCTCGATACGCTGCCCAGCCAGTATGACTTGTTGCGCCATATTCGCGGCGAGGCGCCGTTAAGTTCAAGCGGCGCTTCTTTCAGTATCAATCCCGGCATTCTGACCGGAGGCGGTATTTGAGCATGGCGTTCGATCTCACCGGAAAGTCTGTACTCATCACCGGCGCGGCGCGCGGCATAGGCGCCGCGGCCGCAAGAATTTGTCACGAAGCCGGCGCGCGCGTCATCGCTCATGCAAGCGGGCCAAGCACGAATGCAGACAAAGTTGCGGTATCGATCGGGCGAAATGCGTATGATTTTCTTTATGAGGATCTTTCCACGCCGCGCGCTGGGTTTAGGCTCATGGAGCGCGTAGTTGAGAAAGCCGAAAGGCTGGATGCCGTCGTCAACAACGCCGGCGTTTATCTTCCATCGCCGCTAACCGGCGAGAAGGCGGAATGGGAAGACGGCTGGGCGAAAACGCTGGCTGTCAACGTAACCGCTCCGGCGGATATTTGCCGCGCAGCGATTGCGCATTTCCGGGAAAAAGGCGGTGGCGCCATCGTCAACATCGCCAGCCGGGCAGGACATCGCGGCGATGGAATCGATAAAGCCGCCTATGCCGCATCGAAAGGCGCAGTGCTCGCCATGACCAAAACCTGGGCGCGGGCGCTCGCCGGTGAAAACATCCTGCTTTATGCGATCGCCCCGGGATGGGTCGAAACCCGGATGGCGCCGCAGGATATCGAAAACCGCAAGAACGCCGTGCACGAAATTCCATTGGGGCGCGTGGCGCAGCCGGAAGAAGTGGCGGCGACGATCCTGTTTTTGTTGAGCGGCGCCTGTCCGTCGGCCACAGGCTCGACCATCGACATCAACGGCGCCAGTTACGTTCGCTGACGATGTTGCCAAATGCGCAGGGCCTTGCTAAACGCCGCGGCCAAGAGAGATTTATGTCCGAGATTGTCACCCGCTAAACCGCTTTGAGCGGCGCCAAGTGAAAACAGCGCCTGCAAACGCAGTCCGTTGATTTCCTGCGCCCGGTTTGGCTGACAAATTGGACTTCCCTGAAAATGAACATTTCGAAAGCGGAGCAGCGAACGCTCCATGCGCTCGCGCGCGGCGGCGCCATCCTCGTTGAAAAAGACGACAACGGAAAAATTATTGCTGTCAACTGCGCGACGCGCGAAGGCTGGACGCTGGAAGATTGCACGCTAGCCGTCTTCCAGAAGTTGAAACGCCGACGCTTGATTGCGTCTAGGAATGGCGGTCCGTACCGGGCGACGAAGCTCGGGCGGATCTCCGTGCGTGCGCAACTGGACAATCGCGCGTGATGAAACTGACGGCGTTTGGGAAACCCGCATTGTCTGCTAGGTTCCGCACGAGACCTTCAGGAGCCAATCAATGCGGTTTTTCTCGTGCGTATTCATGTTCGCGATCTTGGGTGTTGCGGGGCCGCTTCTTGCGCAGGAACCGCCTGATCCGGCGCCGACAACGCCGGTCGATACGGTATCGCTCCCTGCTTTCGAGCCGACGCGCGAGGAAGCCGTTCTTGAAGGCTATGTTGATGGCGTCGTGACGGCCCATATGCGCGAGCATGGGACGCCGGGTGTCACGGTCAGCGTCGTCAAGGACGGCAGGCTTTTATTCGCCAAGGGATACGGCGTTGCTGACGCCGCCGGGATGCGGCCTGTCAGCGGTGAAAGTACATTGTTCCGGATCGGGTCGGTCTCAAAAACGTTCATCTGGACGTCGGTGATGATCCTCCATGAGCGCGGGCTCATCGAGCTCG
>DGNI01000191.1 GCA_002388885.1 Parvularculaceae bacterium UBA4496
CGGCGCCGGAGACGCCATAACCCTCCTCAACACCACCCTCGCAAACCTCCATGAAGATGATTTCGTGTTTGCGTGATGCGGTTAAAGCGCGCGCAACGTGTTTGTCAGCGTATGAACATCTGCAAGCGGATCGTGTTCGAATTGCAGTATTTCGCTTACGGAGTTACCGGGACAAGCGCCTTTATTGGCGCGAAACGGGCATTTCCAGGAGTTGTGCTTCTCTGCAGCTATGTTAACCTAAACTTGGGGTCAGGAAGCATGGGGAAATGGTCAGGGGGCATCTGGATCTTGAAACGCTGATTTCGTCTACCGGGTCGGCTCTGGCGCGCGCGCCAGTAACCGGGCAATGGGAAGCAGCATTGACCGGCGTGGCGGAAGCTGTGGGCGGATGGGGCTGTCATCTTAATTCCATGTCAAAACGCCGGGGCGTTACCGCCAGTTTCAGCGGCGGAATCCCATGCGACTTAATTTCGAAATTTGTGCGCCAAGGAGGCGCTGACCCTGAGATCAACCGGCGCGCAGCAGCCATATATGCAGCGCAAGCGATGCAGGTATGCTCCGAAAACGACTTCACTTCGGAAGATGAGTGGCGAACAGATCCATTTTATTCGGAATTTTTGTCAAAAGCCGACGCTCCTTTTTCCGTATTCGGAAAATTATTTGAAAATCACGACGAATCTGCTGCTGTAACCGTACTCAGGTCAGCAAAACAGGGTCACGCCACATGGCGCCAAAAATCCCTTCTGTCACATATGCTGCCGCAAATTCTTTCAGCGCTGAAAATGCAGGAACTCCTCGACAGGAATGCGGTGTCTCTTGCCGTGAAAACTCTTGAGCTGGTGAATGCCGCGGCCTTCATATGTGATTCAAGTTTAAAGATCGCCAGCCTGACCATGAATGCCGAGGCGGAAATCAGGAACGCAGCATATCTGGGGACGAGAAATGACCGGCTTCGTCTGAAGGACTATTTTTCTCAAGACGACCTTGCAAGCGCCGTAGTAAAGGCGACAGGCGTTGCCCAAGCCAGGGCGTGTGCAAACCTGGCGGTGCTGCGCAAAGATCGCCGTTATGTTCGAACGCTGTCCGTCGCCCCTTATTCGGGCGATGAAGGCCGGTTTTATCGGCCCAAAGCGATCCTGATATTGCACGAAGACGAGCGGCCGGTAATGCGTGCGGAAGGCAAACCCGAGCCCGGCTCGTTGACGCAGGCTGAGAGGGAAATAGGGCGTTTATTGCTTATCGGACAAACAACACGAGAAATTGCCGATATCCGCCAGGTATCAACTTCAACAGTTCAAACGCAGATCAAGGCCATGGGGTCGAAACTCTCGGCAAGACACCGGGCCGAACTCCTGATTGCACTGCAAAAGCACCTTGGCGCGAAAACTTCCGCCGTTTGATTTAGGACAGAGACGGAAAGCCTTATACCCTATTTGGTGTATTCACCCCGGAACTTGCATACTGTAAATTTCTGTTAATGTTTTGCTTATGCAAAAACAGAAGCAGGGGAAATCAGTCAATAAAAGTGTAATATAAGTAAAATGCTGTAACGCAAAAACAAAGTTGCGTTCACGCGATATCAGATTTCTCCGCAGCAAGAATTAATTCGCGCCTGAATTGCTGCTTCAGGCGCTGAAAATATCGGGGATTCGATCTGATGGCGAACACATTCACAAGATTTGACCAAAGCTTTGAAAACGATTTCGAAGGCTACATTGACGAAACCAATGGCTGGGACGGCACGATCACCATTGTGCCATCAGGCACAGGGGGAATCGCTTCTCCGGACGGATCGTCCCACGCAATCTTTACACAGACGGACGGCACAGGTCCTTTTACGCGTTTTGATGGTTATCGTTCCCTGGATGATGCGCAAGGTTTTACGACGCAGATTACAATCTATCTCAATCCCAGCATGCCCGCCGGCGAGGGGTTTGATTATTCTGTAGCGGCGAACGGTCAGAACGGCGCCCATGTTCAGGATTTTATTTTTCATGTCACCAGCGATACTTCGACCGGCGAACTGCTGATCGGCGCAAGCAACAACACGAATTTCGACCCCCGTGAAGACCTCGAAACGGTCAATCACGGCACAATTACTACGGCTGGCTGGTACACTTTCGAGCACGTTTTTTCTGAGGACCTGAGCGACGGCACGCTTACTGTCACCATGCGGGTGCGCGACGATGGAGGAAATGTTGTCTTTACGCAGGTGCTGGACGACAATAACACGGATTTTGCCACCGAGTTTGGCGGCAACCGGTATGGCTGGTTCACTAATATAGATGTTTCGGGCGGAATTCTCGTCGATAACTCGGTTTTACTTACCGAAGACGACAATCCGGTTCAGGTGTTTGACGGCAACACCATTATCGGCACTTATGAAACGATTGAAGACGCTAAGACCGCGATAGATAACGGCGATATCGCCGGCGCGGCGCTGGAAATTTCAACGACAGGCCTCGATGACGCCTTCTTCTACGTTGCAGACGGTATGTCTATCCAGGCTGCGGTAGACGCTGCCGACGCAGGCGACATGATCATGATCGCCGCGGGCACATTCAATGAAAGCGTCAATATAGACAAACATCTGGATATCGCCGGTGCGGGTGTCGGGCAGACGATCGTCACCCCGCCAACCGGGAACGGCTTCAGCATTATCGGCGATCTGGGGACCGATTCTACGTTGTCTATTGACGGCATTGAATTCCTGGATTCGCCCAACGGATCGGGTATTGCGTTTGACGATAATGCAATTCTCGGGACGCTCGAGATTACGAACAGCGAATTCGAAGGCAACTTCAGGAACGGGGTTGCGATCGGTGGTAACAGCAACCCCGTAGATCTCGACAACATTGTTATAACCGACACGGACTTTATTGGAAATGGCGGCGATCCCGCAAGCCAAACCTCCAGCGGCGACGGCGACCTGTTGTTCTTCCAGTATTACGGCGACGCGACGCTGACGAACCTGAATATTACGGGCGTAAGCGTGGGATCGGGACCGGCGGAAAACGCCATTCAATTCCGCGGCGACGCCGGTTCTCTGGGGAACGTCAGCATTTCGAATGTTTCCATCGACGGCGTCTATGAAAAACAGCCTATCGCTTTCTTTAATTACGATGATGTTCTTGGTCTGAGCTCGAACAATGTCGTGATTACGGCCGACAGCACGTCGTTCCAGATTTCCGGCAATTTCGACGGGATTGGCGGAGATATTGATTTCGCCGCCCAGGACATCGACGTGACCGGCGCGCCCGATCCGATTGCGTTGCAAGGCAATGATGACAGTCAGCTTATTACAAGCGGCGCCGAAGATTCGATTATTCGCGGCGGCGGCGGCGACGACACATTGAGCGGCGGCGGCGGGGACGATCTCGGCACATACGCAGGGAGCCGCAGCGATTTTACTCTTGGCGTTACCTCAGGCTCCAGCGGATTCGTTACGGCGTTTACAGGCGTCACTGACAACAACGCAGGCGATGGCGACGAAGGTGATGACGTCCTTTCAGGCATTGAGGCGCTGTCATTCGCAGCGAGCGCCACAGTTCTCGATCTTACGCAGTCTGTTCAGCTGTTCGATGGTTCCGATGCGCTGATCGGCACGTTCGACACGCTTAAGGAAGCGGTCGATGCGGCAAGCTCAGGACACACGATCAGACTTGCCGCTGGCGTGCATGACAGCGACAGCGAACAGATCGTGATCGACAAAGACCTTACGATTATCGGCGCAGGCAAGGAGACCACAACATTTGAGGCCGCATTTGACACCGGGACATCCGGCAATGCGCGCGGATGGTTTCTCGTTACTGAAGGGACCAGCCTGGATGTTTCCGGCATTACCTTCGATGGCGCCGGGCATGATATTTGGCAGGCCTTCCGGCATCTCGGATCCGGGACATTCGATAATGTCGCTTTCACCGACATCGAGTATCAGGAATCAGGTTCGCCCTATCAGGGTACGGCCATCGCGGTATTCGGTTCCGCGAGCGACGTCGATGTAACAAACTCGATGTTCAGCGATATAGGACGGATCGGTGTTCTCTATTTTGGCGCCGGCGTCACCGGCGACTTCATGAACAATATCTATGAAGGCAAGGGGAACGGCGATTTTCTGGACTACGCTCTCGATATAAGCGCCGGGGCCGCAATCAACGTCATCGGCAACACCGTTTTCAACAACCGCGGCGTTGCGTCTTCAGACGGTTCGCAGTCTGCGGCCTTCCTCGTTACGACCTTTTTTGGCGGGGGCACAAATGCTGTCTTTCAAGATAACACGCTAACAAACAATACGAGCGGGGTCTTTGTCGGGTTTGATTCAACAGACGCAAGCTCGATTACTTTCCTGTCCGGGAATGCCATTTCAGGCGGCGTTGGCGTTCAGGTCCGCGGGAATGGAACTGTTGCAGGCTCCAATCTGGTTGACGGTACTTTTAACTGGATTGGCGGAGATGCCGACAATGCGCCGTCGGGCAGCTTCCTGGCTGATAACCTTGTTGGCGGGGTCGGCAACGATACCCTCACGGGTAATGATGGAATGGATACGCTGGAGGGCGATGCGGGTAATGACCTGATCATTGGCGGCGCCGGCGCGGATTCCATCGATGGCGGGGCTGACACGGATACGGTTTCCTATAGCGGTTCCGCGGCTGCGGTCGCGATTAACTTGGCTGCGGGCTCAGGTTCGGGCGGCGATGCTGCCGGCGATACAATCGCCAATGTCGAAAATATTATCGGGTCGGCGTTCAACGATGTAATCAGCGGCAATGCTGACTCCAATGATATTCAGGGCGCCGCCGGCAACGATCTGATTTCGGGGCTGGTTGGCGGCGATACGCTATCGGGTGACGCCGGGCTTGATACTCTTGATGGCGGTGTCGGTAATGACATGCTTTTGGGCGGTGATGACAATGACTCGCTCATTGGTTCTTTCGGCAACGATACGATGGACGGAGGCGCAGACAACGACACGCTCGCCGGCGAGAATGGCTTTGACTCGTTGCTAGGCGGGTCCGGCGATGACTCGTTGCTAGGCGATGGCGGCAACGACCGTCTCGACGGCGGCGACGATAATGACATCCTGTCCGGCGGATTCGGCTTTGACCGGCTTGAAGGCGGCAGCGGCAACGACCTTGTACAGGGCGATTCCGGAAACGATACATTGCGTGGCGCGGGCGGTTCGGACACGCTGGAAGGCGGGACCGGTGTTGACGTTATTTTCGGCGGTTCAGGCGGTGATGTTGCGGATGGCGGCGCGGGCAATGACCGTATTCGCTCCGAGTCTGGCAACGATACTGTTAATGGCGGCGGTAATGATGACCGGCTGTTCGGTTCCTTCGGTTTTGATAGCCTGATGGGTGATGACGGAAATGATTTCGTCAATGGTGATGGCGGCAACGATACGCTTGAGGGCGGCGCCGGAGCAGACACGCTGATTGGCAGCTTCGGATTTGACAGCCTTAATGGCGGCACCGGCGCTGACAATCTCCAGGGTTCAACCGGAAACGATACGGTTACGGGCGGCGGGGGCGACGATGTGTTCCTGTTCGCGCTTGGCGACGATAATGATGTCTATACAGACTTTATAGCGGGCGCAGGCACCGACGATGTGATAGAACTCTCCGGTTTCGGCGCCGCGTTTGACGAGTTCTCAGAAGTCTTCGCAGCGGCGAGCCAGCAGGGTGCAAATGTCGTCATTGACTTCGGCGGCGGCGATACGATTACCCTGCTCAATACGACATTGGGCGACCTTCATGAGGACGACTTTATCTTCAGTTAGGGCGCATAATTCTCAACGCCAAGGTCTGAAAATTAATGCGGAAAGGCGCTAGCCCTTGAGATCTCAGGGGCGGGCGCTTTCCGCTTGTCACATTTTCGCGTTTAAAATTCGATCCCCTTGACGAATACCCGATGGCTCTGCCACGTTTTATGTGACCATGAGATCGGGATTGAACGTCGTTCGACAACGGCCGCGAATTCTTTGCGCGAATTCGGGCCCTCTCCCTTTCATGGCTTGGCGTCATTTGATTTTGTGACGTGGGGGCAAACTGTACGTGACTGGCCCCGGTCTGTAACCATGGGGAGAATTTAAAATGGCTTTTGTTTCTTTTGAAAATCTGGATCGTCCTTTTGATATAAGAGATCCGGCTTTTACCGCGTTTTCCGCTACGAGCAGCACATTCGTTTTTGCTTCCTATTCGTTCGTTTCGACAGGCGGCGATGATTGGGAATTTGGCGGCGTCGGTATAACGGATGACGGCACAGTGCCGACCGGGGGCACTGTCACTCGCCTCGCCGTCGATCTGGATGATGAGAATGACGTCATTCTCGAGGTCGACATTACAGGTCTCGACAATATCCCGATCGTTGATTTCGGCATCAACAGCGGCACCGCTGACGAACAGAATAACGCATTCTGGTTCGCGGCGTTACAGGGTAATGATACAATCGATTTCACCGGCGCGGATCTGACTCAATTTATCACATTTGCCGGCGATGGCGCGGATATCAGTGACGGCGCCGCTCATGCTGGCGGCGATGATACATTTCAGGGCGGCGCCCTTTCCGGCGGCGGAGAAATTTACGGCGATTTTGTCACTATCAGCGATGGAGTCGGCATCGGCGGAAATGATACTTTCACCTTGGGCGCCGCCGCGCTTCTTGGAGACTTTTTCAACATTTCCTCCGGCGCAACGGGCTTCGGCGGCGACGATGTTTTGACGCCGCAGGAGCACGCCGCGAATGTCTTTCTCGTATCAGGAGATGCCAACTTCGTCTCAGGTTCAATGGCTGGCGGCGACGATCTAATTGATCTGAGGGACACTGTTCTGAACGGTTTCGCCGGCACGCCCCGGATCTGGGGCGACGCCTTTTCCGTTGGCGGCGGCGGCGCACTTTCAGGCGGTGACGATACGATTCACGGAACATCGCTCGGCGATGAGATTTACGGCGAAGGAGAGTCGTTGTCAGCATCGGCCGTGATCTCAGGGGGTAATGACTTACTCAATGGTTATGGCGGCAACGACACCATAGAAGGCAATTTCGGCAACGATACCATTGCCGGCGGCGTAGGGTTCGAC
>DGNI01000213.1 GCA_002388885.1 Parvularculaceae bacterium UBA4496
GCAAACATTCCTTCGCCCTTCGAGACATCGTCTAGCGGCGACCTTCAGGATGAAGGAATGTTTGCATCTCGAAGGATGAGCGGAGAAATCTACTCCCGCCGCAAAATCACATCCATCCAGATGCTGGCGAGCGGTTTCGGTTTGAAGTCGCGCTTGATCGCCGCCGGATCGTAGTTGCCCGACGCGGCCCATGCGATCAGAGCATCGGCGTCGTCGAGCGGAATGTCATGCTCGCGCGCATACGCCATGTACTGATCGAAGGCGACGTCGATCACGCCGGTCTTGGCGGATTTCACATGACCGTATTTGAAGGTGAGCTGGTCGAGCGCCTCGTCGAGCGGCTTGCCTTCATGGAAAAACAGATAAAGCGCGGACATCAGGCCCGCCCGGTCCGCGCCCGATTTGCAGTGCATGATCGCGGGGTATTCGATTTCCTCAAACAGGTCGCGCGCGCTTCTCAGCATTTCCGCCGACGGCGCCTCGCGCGAGAATACGCGGAAATTGACGAGCTTCAGTCCGAGCTTTCCGCAGGCGTCCTCTTCGAGCAACAATGCGCCGCTGAGCTTCTCGCCGCGCAAGTTTATAACGGTTTTGACGCCGCGCTTTTTCCATTGCTTGAGCTTTGCGGGCGAGGGCTGATAGGTGCGCCACATCTTGCCCGGCGAGATCTCGAACGTGTTGTCGTAGACTTTGCGCAGGAACCCGTGATCGCCGAGCATGAGCGCGCGCCATGCGCGTTGGCGCCCTTGAGGCGTTTCAAATTCTTCACGGGTGAAGGCTGCGCCCATGCTTGAAGCTTTAAAACTTTCCGTCGCCGTCGGGATCGAGCAATTTGTGCATGTGAACCACGAAGTAACGCATATGGGCGTTATCGACGGTCTGCTGCGCTTTAGCGCGCCATGCCTTTTCTGCTTCGGCGTAGTTCGGAAAAACGCCGACAATGTCGAGCTTGTCGAGGTCGCGGAATTTCACTTCCTCAAGGTTTTCAAGTTCGCCGCCGAAAACCAGGTGAAGCAGTTGCTTGTCGGACATGGGGTTCTCCGTCGTAATGCTAGTTGCCGGCAATGGTCATGGCCGGGATCAAAACGCTCGGCGCGTTGGCCGCGCCGCGAATGTCGAGGTCGTTCGCCGGGACCAGCCCTGCAAACATCTCAAGAATATTGCCGGCGATGGTGATCTCGCTCACCGGGTCTGCCACCACGCCGTTCTCGAACCAGAAGCCGGAACAGCCCACCGAATAATCGCCGGTGTTCGGGTTCACCTGCGGGCCGAACATGTCGGTGACGAGGAGGCCTTCCTTGGCGTCTTTCAAAAGTTCATCGAAAGTTTTCTCGCCCACTTCCAGCGTCAGATTGGTCGAGCCTGACCCCGGCGCGCCGCCGGTTCCCCGTGCGGCGCGGGCGTTGGTTTCAAGACCGAGCTGCATCGCCTGCGACGTATTCATCAGCCATGCGGTCAGGACGCCGTTCTTGATCAGATCGATGCGGGCGTTCGCAACGCCCTCGCCGTCAAAGGGGCGCGATCCGGCGCCCTGGAGGACATGCGGATCATCGATGATGTTGATGCCGTCGGCGAAAATTTTCTCGCCCAGCTTGTCTTTCAAAAAGCTGACGCCGCGCGCTATCGCGCCGCCATTCACTGCGCCCGAAAGATGCGACAGCAGGGAGCGCGACAGGCGATTGTCGAAGATGACCGGCGCCGTGCGGCTTTGAAGCTTTTGCGGCGACAGGCGGCGAACAGTCCGCTCGCCGGCGTTGCGTCCGATCGCGACCGGGTCGCCGAGATTGGCGAGGTGCGTTTTTGAATCGTAATCGTAATCGCGTTCCATGCCGTTTTCGTCCTGTGCGAGAACGCTCACGGAAACGGAGTGGTTCGACCCGCCGGATTGGCCGAAAAATCCGTGGCTGGTCATGATCCATTTCTGACCTTCGCCATAGCTCGCCCCGGCGCCGGATGAATTGACGACGCCCTTGACGGCGAGTGCGGCTTCCTCGCATGCCGCGGCGCGCTGCTGCAGCGCTTGCGTTGTGGGTTCGGCGTAATCGCCAAGATCGAGATCCTTGAACGGCGCTTTGGCGAGCCGGTCGGCGGGGGCAAGCCCGCAATAGGGGTCTTCGGGCGCGGCCTTCGCCATGGCGGCGCAGCGTTCCGCGAGTTCTTTGAGGCCTGCCCGCGAGTGGTCGGTGGTGGAAACCGACGCCTGCCGCNNAAGCCGAGATCGGCGGCTTCGGAGCGCTCGACGTCCTCAAGCTTGCCCATGCGCCAGGAAACGCCGCTGGAAATGGAGTGGAAAAACACCGCGTCAGCGGCCTCGGCCCCGGCGGCCTTGGCGTCTGCTAAGACGGCCGAGAGAATCTGTTCGACTTCGTTGCTTTGCATGAGCCGGGGGATAGAGGCTCNNAGTTGGGGGCTGGATCAGCCCGCAATTTCCGCTTTCGCTCCGTCGCCCCAGGCTTTCATGGCGGGGAGGGCGAACATCGTGTCGCGGTAGCTGGCCGCTTCCGGCGACAGTTTCACGGGGCCGTAGGTGACAAAACGCGAGACCACTGGCGCATACATGGCGTCGGCGATGGAGAATTTCCCGAACAGGAAGTCGCCGCCGCTTCCGAATTCGATCCGGCAGCTTGTCCACAAATCGTTGATGCGGTCGATGTCGCGCTGAACGCCGCCGGAGGTGACGTGCTGCAAACCTTCGCGGGTGAACACCATGGGCCAGACGGTGCGCAGGGCGGAGAACCCAGAGTGCATTTCTGCTGTGACGGAACGGGCCACCGCGCGTGCTTTTTGATCGGCAGGCCACAGCTCTTTTTCCGGGAACAGCTCCGCCACATATTCCATAATGGCGAGCGAGTCCCAGAGCTTGATGTCATCATGGGTCAGGAACGGCACCAGACCCGACGGCGATTTCTCGGAGAGAATTTTCCGTGTTTCGGGCCGGTCGAGCCTTATGTTTTCTTCCGTAAACGGAATGCCTGCCTGCGTCAGCAAAAACCAGGGCCGCAGCGACCAGGAGGAAAGGTTTTTATCGCCGATGGTCAATGTCAGGCCGGTCATGGTTTACCTCGCATGGTTCAAAAAGAAATTGGCGATCCAGCGGCCGACAAGTTCCCGGTCGCTTTTGCCTTTATAGCTGGAAAGTCCCGTCTCGACCCTGTCCTTTGGCGTGCGGTCGGCGCGCAAACGCAACAGTGCTGCGCCATAGTCATGAGCGAATTCGGGATGCGGCTGGAACGAGATCGCCGGTCCTTGCGCATATTCGATAACGCCATTGGGGCAGAAGTCCGATCCGCCGAGGACGCGCGCGCCGGCGGGCGGCGTTATCACCTGATCCTGATGGGAAACGGCGCAGGCAATGCGCCGCGAAGGCGGCGTCATCCACGAAGCCTCGCCGCTGAGCGCATATTCATGGACGCCGACGCCCCAGCCCTTGTCGGATTTTCGAACTTCGCCCCCGAGTGCCTGCGCCATCAACTGATGGCCGAAGCAGATGCCGACCTGTGGTTTGCCGCCTTTTGCCGCGCGGCGGACAAGATCTTCGGCTTCCGCGATCCATTGATCGCCGTCATAGACGCCGGCTGGCGAGCCGGTGATCAGCAGTGCATCGAACTCACTCAACTGCGGTTTTGGCGCGCCTTTGAATACCGGCGAGGCGGTAAAGGAAAACTTTGGCGAAAAGGGCGCGAGCAGCCGCTCGAACATGGCGGGATAACCGCCGAATTGCCGGTTCAGCGGGGCGGGGGGTTCGCCGGTTTCGAGAATGCGGATGTGCATTAAATGGCCTTGCTGCTGTAAGCTGTTCTTGATCCCGCGCGGCGCTTCGCGTCAAGTCGCCAAAACTGTGAAAAAAGGCGGATAACCGATGAGTGATGAGATTACGGTCAGCCGTGATGGCGCGGTCCTGCGCCTCGGCTTTAATCGTCCGGACAAAAAGAACGCCATAACGACAGTCATGTATGCGGCGCTCGCTGATGGGCTGGCGGAAGCGCAGGAAGACAAGTCCATCCGCGCGGTGTTGTTCGAGGGGAATGGCGATTTTTTCACCTCGGGCAACGATATCGGCGATTTCATGTCCGGCGCGGCGCTTGCCGACGACACCCATGGCAGCCGTCCGGTGGTGCGTTTTCTGGAAGCCATCGCCATGGCTGAAAAACCCTTGATTGCCGCCGTGAACGGGCCGGCGGTGGGCGTCGGCGTCACCATGCTGTTTCACTGCGATCTTGTTTATGCGTCGGAAGCGGCGACTTTCCACACGCCGTTCACCGATCTTGCCGTGGTGCCGGAAGCCGCATCGAGTTTGCTGCTGCCGCGTATCGCCGGGCATCAGCGTGCGGCGGAAATGTTTATTCTGGCGAAAAAGATCGATGCGGCGCGCGCACGGGAGTTCGGCTTTGTGAACGAGGTTGTCGCAGCCGAAGCGCTGGAGGAAACCGCGCTTGGCGCCGCGCGCGCCATCGCTGAAAAGGCGCCCGAAGCGGTCCGCCTCACCAAGCAGCTGATGAAAGGCGGCCGCAAGGAAATTCTTGCGCACATGGAAGAAGAGGGCGCGCATTTCGCCGCGCAACTTCAGTCCGCCGAATTCCGCGAAGCGGGCGCCGCGTTTTTGCAAAAGCGCAAGCCGGATTTTTCGAAGCTCGAGTAATTACTCCGCCGGCGTTACCGGGTGCGTCTTGTCGATGGTTTTTTTGATGACCGGCGGCATGCGGTCGCGCCAGCGGCGCAGTTGCGCGTCGAGGTTCGGCCATTTGGCGCGCATGTGGCGGATCAGCCGCTGCACCGCCGGGATGTAGGGCGCCAAAAGCGCGAACCCGATGGTGAGCATGATAAGGCCAAGGGGAATAGGCAGCGGCAGGACAATTAGCCCTGCGATGACCAGTGTTGTTCCGGTAATCTGATGAACCAGCGGCAACATGCCGAACAAACGCTCCCCGGCGATACCCGCCACGACGAAAAAAGCTGCTCACGGCGGTAGATAAGCCGAAACCGCGATCGCACAACTCAACGATGTGTAAGGTAGGCTCCGGCGCCAATACCGTAAAGAGGACCGGCGAAAAATAGGTTAAATGACGCTTCACTTTTCATTCAGGATTGCCGGTTCGCCCCTTTGCGGTCACAAGCCGCATGGGGAAGGGCCCATTTCCGCCATAAGGTAAGTCATGGCCTATCAGTCCCTTCGCGACTTTATCGAAAAACTCGAATCGGCGGGCGAGCTCCGGCGGGTGTCTGAACCCGTGGCGGTAAAGCTCGAGATGACCGAGATTCAGACCCGTCTGTTGGCGGAGGGCGGCCCGGCAGTGCTTTTCGAAAAGCCGGTGATGGATGACGGGTCGATTTCCCCCATGCCGGTGCTCGTTAATCTTTTCGGCACGGTGAAGCGCGTCGCCATGGGGGTGACGCTCGAGGGGAAAGAGCGGGAGACGGGGGCCGACCTGCGCGAGGTGGGCGAACTTCTGGCGTTCCTGCGTCAGCCGGAACCGCCGGGCGGTTTGAAAGACGCCATCGAGATGCTTCCCTTTGCCAGGACCGTCATGGCGATGAAACCGGCTTCGCGAGATTGGGGCGCGCCCTGTCAGGAGGTCGTGAAGACCGGCGACGAGATCAATCTGGACGAACTCCCGATCCAGACCTGCTGGCCGGGTGAACCCGCGCCGCTGATCACCTGGCCGCTGGTGGTGACGAAGGGCCCGTCCGGTGCGAAAGAAGACGATTACAATCTCGGCATCTATCGGATGCAAAAACTCGGGCGCGATAAGACGATTATGCGCTGGCTCAAACATCGCGGCGGCGCGCAGCATCATCAGCGGTGGAGCAAGGAAAAGCGTGAACCGTTGCCCGCCGCGGCGGTGATCGGCGCCGACCCCGGCACCATCCTCGCCGCGGTGACGCCGGTACCGGAAACTCTGTCGGAATATCATTTCGCCGG
>DGNI01000030.1 GCA_002388885.1 Parvularculaceae bacterium UBA4496
CCCTGATGATTATGAAATTATCCTCGCCGAGATCGAGAATGCCGGCGTTTTATCCGGCGAGACGAAAAAGCATCTGGCCGCAAAGGCGTTCGCCAAAACAGCGAGTTATGATGCTGTGATCTCCGGATGGCTGGCGAAAGAAACCGGAGACACATTCCCCAGGAATTTTTCATTAGCCGGAAAACTGTCATCGGTTTTGCGTTACGGCGAGAATCCGCATCAGGAGGCGGCGTTCTACAAAACCGGCGCGAAGCGATTTGGCGTCGCCACGGCGCGCCAGCTGCAGGGCAAGGCGCTTTCCTACAACAACCTCAATGACACTGACGCCGCGTATGAGCTGATCGCGGAATTTGGCGCTGAAACGCCCGCGGTCGCCATCATCAAACACGCTAACCCCTGCGGCGCGGCGACCGGCGCATCACTTCTGGAGGCTTATGAATCAGCCTTGCGCAGCGATCCGGTTTCGGCTTTCGGCGGCATCGTCGCCATGAACGGAAAACTCACCGGCGGGCTTGCGGCGAAGATTGTCGAGGTGTTTACCGAAGTGGTGATCGCGCCGGAAGTCGATGACGACGCTGCGGAAATTTTCTCAAAGAAAAAGAATTTGCGCCTGCTTGTGGCGGGCGGCGTACCGGCTGCTGACGAGGTGGGGAATGTAATTAAACCGATCGCCGGCGGTTTCCTGTTGCAGTCGCGTGATGCACGCCAGATCAGCGAAGCGGACCTCAAGATCGTCACCAAACGCCAGCCGAGTGCGCAGGAGCTTTCCGACATGCTGTTCGCCTTCAAGGTGGCGAAGCATGTAAAATCAAACGCAATTGTTTACGCTAAAGATGGCGCGACGGTCGGTGTCGGGGCGGGACAGATGAGCCGCCTCGATTCAAGCCGTATCGCGGCGAGAAAAGCGCAGGATGCAGCAGAGGCCTGCGGCGCGCAGGCGGCGCTGACGCAAGGCTCTGTTGTTGCATCCGACGCATTTTTTCCGTTTGCGGACGGACTGCTCGCAGCGGCAGAGGCGGGCGCGACAGCTGTGATCCAGCCGGGCGGTTCGATCCGTGATGACGAGGTAATCGCCGCCGCTGACGAGGCAGGTCTCGCGATGGCGTTCACCGGCGTTCGGCATTTTCGGCATTAAGTTTCGGTCTAGCCGCGGTCTGTTTCGACCAGAAGCACGTCGAGCGCACGCATGAACAGCGCGAATTTGCCGACGCTGACCGATCCCGACAGGTCGAGTTCGCCTGATGTCTGCTCGAACGCCTTGATGGCTTCGCCCGCGCCGTCACGCCATTTATCGATGGTTTTCTGAGTCCATTTCGCCGGCGCCGATTTCGGCTCCGTCTTCGCCGATGAGATAATGCGTGTTGTCAACAGACGCTGGCGCGCTGTCAGATCTTCAATGGTCTGGCGGATAGCGATCTTGTCGTAGTGATCGGCCGGCGGTTCACGGCGCGCCTTTTCACGTACGGCGTCGATGTTGAATATCCGCCCGATGGCGAAGAAAACGCCGCCGACGCCGGGGTTGGACCAGCCAGTTTCCGATGCGAGGTTGACGATATCGAACGCAAATTCGAGCGCGGGGATGGCCGCGGCCTCGCGCGCAAGCTCTTCGGGCGCGGATTGTGCAAGCCAGCGCTGGTAGCGTTCTTCATAAGCGCTCGCCGCCCCCGGCGGCAGAATATCCGGCAGAGCGTTCTTAAACTCGGTGATGGAATCGAGATATTGTCCGACAACGGATTTCAGGCCGGTTTTTAACAGGTTCTCCTTGGCGACCGGATCGCCGAGCAGATGGAAAGTCTGCTCCTGGAGAAGGTTAGCGCCTTCGAGATGTAGCTCGGACTGCAATGATGCTGGCGCAACATTATCGAGAGCATCGATCGCCGCGCCGAAATCGCGGAAATTATAGATCCGCCGCACCGCTTCATAGGCAAGCGTGATGGCGGTGAAATCGACGTTGCTTGTTTCGGTGGCGCGTTGGACGATATCGACGCCGCATGTATCGACGATCTCGTTTGACATGCGCGTGGCGATAATTTCACGGCGCAGCTGGTGGCTTACGATAGCGCGATTATATTTGTGCAGCGCTTGAGGAAAATAGGCGAATATCTCCCGTTCGAATAACGGATCATCCGGCGCTGTTGACTGCAC
Organism: Parvularculaceae bacterium UBA4496; assembly: GCA_002388885.1. GTDB lineage: Bacteria > Pseudomonadota > Alphaproteobacteria > Caulobacterales > Parvularculaceae > Hyphococcus. The sequence continues at coordinate 2,146 of DGNI01000030.1, forward strand.
GAGTTCGTCAAACAGCCACATCTTGGCGTAGGCGAGAAGGACGGCAAGGTCGGGGCGTGTCGGTCCGAGGCCCTGCTGGCGCATAGTCGCGAGGCGCGATGCATCGGGAAGATATTCGATCGCCCGATCGAGCCTGCCTTCGTTTTCCAGCGTGGTCATGAAGCGCGCATAAACATCAAGATCAGTGTCCGCGCTGATCTCCATATTGGTGATGGCGCGTGTCTGATCGTAGTTGTGACGCAGGACGTGATGAGCGACATCGTCGGTCATCGACGCCAGCAGGTCGTTGCGCTCTTCGGCTTTCAACTCGCCATGCTCGACAGCGTTTGAAAGCAGGATTTTGATGTTGACCTCATGGTCGGATGAATCAACGCCGGCGGAATTATCGATGGCGTCTGTATTGATGCGCCCGCCATTGCGGGCGAATTCGATGCGCGCCAGCTGGGTCAGGCCGAGATTGGCGCCTTCGCCGATGACCTGCGCGCGGATTTCGCCGGCGTTGACGCGAACAGCGTCGTTTGCGCGGTCGCCGACCCGCCAGTTTTCTTCACCTTCAGCCTTGAAATAGGTGCCGATGCCGCCCAGCCAGAAAAGTTCGACGGGTGACTTGAGGATCGCCTTGATCAGGTCGGACGGCGTCAATTCCTTGTCGGCAACGTCAAGTGCAGAACGCATTTCAGGCGTCAGCGAAACCGATTTTGCGCTGCGCGAGAATACGCCGCCGCCTTTGGAAATCAGCTTTTGATCGTAATCGGCCCATGAAGTACGCGGAAATTCGAAAAGACGCTTGCGCTCCTTATAGGATTTTGCCGGATCGGGGGTCGGGTCAATAAAAATATCGCGATGGTCGAAGGCGGCGACGAGCTTGATCTTTTCGGAAAGCAGCATGCCGTTGCCGAAAACATCGCCTGACATGTCGCCGACGCCGGCGACCGTAAACGGCTCTTTCTGGATATCCTTGCCGATTTCGCGGAAGTGGCGTTTGACCG
>DGNI01000028.1 GCA_002388885.1 Parvularculaceae bacterium UBA4496
GCGCATGGCACATCGACGCCTGTGGGCGATGAAATCGAATTGCGCGCGGTGGAGCGATTGTTTGGGGATGCGGCGGCAAATCTCGTGATGTCGTCGACAAAGTCTTCCGTGGGCCATCTGCTTGGTGCTGCTGGCGCGGTCGAGGCGATTTTCTGTCTGCTGGCGATCCGCGACAATGTTGCGCCGCCGACGCTCAATCTCGACAACCCGTCCGTGGAAACGCCGGTCAATCTCGCCGCCAACAAGGCGGTGGAAAAGCCTATCAATGTCGCGCTGTCCAATTCCTTCGGATTTGGCGGCACCAACGCCTCTCTGGTGATGCGGCGCGTAGACGGCTAAAGTCTGCCGGAATCGGTAAGGCTGGCGGAGCGAGGGGCATGGCGCCAATTTGGATTGATCGGATTAGACGGCGGCAACGCGGCGGGGCGGTGAAGTCGTTCCTGCTGTTTATCCTCGGGCTTGCGCTGCTTTCGGCGCTGGCGCTCGGGGCGGGGGGCTATCTCGGCTATCGCATGGCGACAGGGCCGGGGCCTGCCGAAACCGACACGGTCATTCTCTTAGAGAGCGGCAGTGCGGTTTCAGCGATCGCCGACAAGCTGAAGGAAGCCGGTGTCATAGAACATTCCGAACTGTTTGTAGCGGCGGTGCGCCTTNNGAGCTGTTTGTGGCCGCAGTGCGTCTGCGGGGCGTTCAAAGCGACGTCAAAGCGGGCGAGTATGAAATTCCCGCCCATGCAAGCGTCATGGAAATCATCGACCTACTGGTCGAAGGAAAAAGCATTCTTTACTATTTTACGGCTGCAGAGGGACTGACCACGGCGCAGATCATTCGTGCGATCAACGCGAACGAGATTCTCACTGGCGATGTCACACTTGAAATCACAGAGGGAGAACTTCTGCCGGAAACCTACGCTTTTCATCGCGGCGATACCCGCGACCAGGTGTTGCAGCGGATGATGAGTGCGCAGGATAACTTGATTGCGGCCTTGTGGGACGGGCGGGCAACGGAGCTTCCGTTTTCAACGCCTGCTGAGGCGCTTGTCCTCGCGTCGATTGTCGAAAAAGAAACGGCGGTGCCGGCAGAGCGTGACCGGATCGCGGCGGTGTTCGTAAACCGGCTCAAGCGCGGCATGCGGCTCGAATCCGATCCGACGATTATATACGGGTTAACACAAGGAGAACCGCTGGGACGCGGGTTGCGGCAAAGCGAACTGCGCAGCGACACGCCCTATAACACCTATGTTATTTCCGGCCTGCCTCCGACGCCGATCGCCAATCCCGGCAGCGCGTCGATTGAGGCTGTTCTAAATCCGGCAGAGACAGAGGATCTGTTCTTCGTTGCCGATGGTACAGGCGGGCACGCCTTCGCCACCAACCTTCGTGATCATGAACGCAATGTTTCGGCGTGGCGGCGCATTGAACGCGAACGCGCGGCGCAGGCGCAGGACGGCTAGGTGACTTCACTCGCTTCCATGACAGGTTTCGCCCGCGCCGAGGGTGCGCATGAACGCTGGCGCTGGTCGTGGGAGCTTCGCACCGTCAACAGTCGCAGCCTTGAATGGCGCGTGCGCTTGCCTGCGGGGTACGAGTCTCTCGATCCGGAACTTCGCAAGGCGGCGAAAGGTAAAATCACTCGTGGCTCATTCAACGCGACGCTTAATTTCGGCGTCGATAAAGACGAAGCGCAATTTCGCATCAACGAAACCATGCTCGCGGGCGTCGTAAAAATGATCGAGCGCGTTAGCGCCGAGATTGAATGCGCACCGCCGCGCGCGGAAGGCGTGCTCGCCATTCGCGGCGTTGTTGAACCGGTTGAGGATACAGCTGAAGAAGCCGAACTTACTGCTTTGCGGGCCGCGATGGTTGCTTCGTTTAAAACCGCCGTCGATCAGTTGGTCGAAGCGCGCCGGAAAGAAGGCGATGCGCTGGCGAAAGTTCTCGCGTCGCAATTTAACGATGTTTCTGAGTTGACGGAGAAGGCTGCAGCGCACGCCGCGGCAACACCCGCCGCGCTCAAATCGCGTATCGAAATGCAGTTGAAAGAACTTCTTGCCGACGGCGGCGTTCCCGAAGACCGGTTGGCGCAGGAAGCGGCATTGCTCGCGGTAAAGGCGGACATTCGCGAAGAACTCGACCGGCTGAAAGCGCACGCCGCATCGGCGCAGGCGATGCTGAAAAAGTCCGGTCCCGTCGGGCGCGAACTCGATTTTCTGACACAGGAATTCAATCGCGAAGCGAACACGCTATGTTCAAAAGCTTCCGACATGGAGCTGAAAACTATTGGTCTTGAGCTGAAGCGCGTCATCGATCAGATCCGCGAGCAGGTGCAGAATGTTGAATAGGTACGCGTCATGATCGGCGGAGATCTCGCCGTCGCCCGAAGGGGCCTCATGTTCATCCTGTCGAGCCCGTCAGGCGCAGGGAAAACGACGCTCGCCGAAAGATTGCTCAATAAAGATGATCAGCTGACGCTTTCAATCTCGGCGACGACGCGCCAGCGCCGTCCCGGCGAAGCACACGGCAAGGATTATTACTTCGTTGCTGAAGAAGAATTCACGCGCATGCGTGAGAGTGGCGAATTTCTGGAATCGGCGAATGTCTTCGGCCATCACTACGGCACGCCGCGCAGCCTCGTCGAAGAAACGCTCCGCCAAGGCAAGGATGTTCTGTTCGACATCGACTGGCAGG
>DGNI01000193.1:0-29335 GCA_002388885.1 Parvularculaceae bacterium UBA4496
ACAAACTGACCCAGGACGTTCTGTTCGCCGGCAAACGCCCAGAACAATCCTGCAAGGACGACATCAATGCCAATCAGTACAGCGGTCAGAAAACCGCCATCGCCGGCAAGCAGCCCAAAGCCGCTATCGATATAGGCGATAAACGTGCTGGTGAAATCGTCGATGACGTTGAGGTCGTCCATGGGCGTGCTCGTTGATTAAGAGGGCGTGTATGCGGAGCCGTCACCGAGGAAGCGTCCGCGGTGAATGCGGGCGCGTTCTTCCGTTTGCAGCTGGCGCGCGCGATCGAGCGCTTCGGCCCGATACTGAACCGCCAGCAATTGCGCGGTCTGCATGGATTGCTTCGCTTGAAGCGCAAGCAACTGGTTTCCGGCCTGCTCAACCTGCAGGCCGCCGATCGCGGTTTCGCTCTCTGTGACAATTTCTTCGAGCGTCGAAACGTCGAGGGCAATCGTTTCGGTCACCTTCGCCTGCATAACGAGGGCGTCATTCAGCGCCCTGCTCGCTTCTTTCCAGTGCGAATTCGCCGCCGCGCCCATGGCGAGGTTGGAAAAGGCGGAATAATCCTCAGGAAAGAGCGTTTTGAAGGCGGCGTCGATGGTGGCGACATCATAGGCGAGCCCGTTGGCGGTCTGGATCAACTTGTCGATCTCGAAAAGGCGCGCTTTCAACGCCGCCTTTGCCGAATAAGGAAGCTGCGTCAGCTCCTTTGCCTGATTGGCGATCATCGCTGCTTCATTCGTCAATTGCTTGATCTGATTGTTGATCATCTCAAGCGTGCGCGCGGCCGTCAGAAGATTTTGCGCATAGTTCGTCGGATCGTAAACGATCCCGCCCAGGATAAAGGCGTTGGCCGGGGGCGCTTGCGCGATGCTCGCCGAGATCGCCAGCGCAAGCGTTGAAACAAGGGTTTTCATTTTGCGTTTCATTCTCTTTCTCCTTTCGATGATGATCGTTCCGGCAAGAGAGCGGCGGCCCAGTCGAGCCCTTTTGCGGCAAGCAATTGCTGCGCAAAGGGCGCGTCGCTCGCCTCGCGGAGTAGTTTGCCGATGAGCCGATGATCCTGCGGCGAAGACGCTCCGCAAAAGGCGAGCGCAATGTCTCCCAACCGAAGATCGAAAATGCGATTGCCCACGGGAGACTGGTAATAATACTCCTGCTTGGGTGTCATGCTTGCGATGATGTCGATTTGCCGGTCGTTCAGTCCAAAATTCGAATATGCCGAATAGATGCTCGACTCTCGCGCCCGCGGATTGGGCAGGAATATTCTCGACGGGCAGGATTCGATAATAGAAGGCGCAATCGCGGAGGCTTGCACGTCGCTCAGCGACTGGGTTGCAAAGATGACAGATACATTCTTCTTGCGAAGCGTCTTCAGCCAGTCTCGGATTCTTCCCGAAAACATTGGATTGTCGAGAAAGAGCCAGGCTTCGTCCAACAACAACAGCGTTGGATTTCCGTTGAACCGCTCTTCCAGTCGATCAAAGAGATAGGTGAGCGCCGGTGCGATAGCCGACTGCTCCCGCATAAGCTCCTCCATCTCGAAGCAAACGAGATTCGAAAACGAAACCGCCTCTTTATCTGCGTCAAAGAGGTCGCCGAATGCTCCTTCCACGGTGAAAGGCTTCAATGCATTGCGGAGGCTCCGGTCTTGGACCAGGAGCGAGAAGCCAGTGAGCGTGCGCTCGGCGGTCGGCGCCGCGGCAAGACTGGATAGCGCAGACCAAACCGCCTCTTTAATTGGAGGATCGACCGTTACGCCTTCCTGCGCCAGCAACCCGAGCAGCCAGCGTTGGGCGCGCGCCTTGTCTTCCGGCGCCTCAAGATCGCACAAGGGTTGGAAGGAAAGATCCGCCTTGGACCCGAGATCATAGACGGCCCCTCCAAGACCGAGGCATGCGGCGCGGATCGAGCGGCCTTTATCGAATGCAAAAACTTGCGCATTCTCATAACGGTGAAACTGCGCGGCGATGAAAGCGAGAAGCACCGACTTCCCGGCGCCGGTTGGCCCGACGATCAGCGTGTGACCGACATCGCCAATATGCGTCGATAACCGGAATGGCGTATGACCGCGGGTCGTCGCCAGGGCCAAGGGCGGTCCGCCCAGATGATCGTTGCGCGCCGGCCCCGCCCAGACGGAGGACAATGGCGCGATATGCGCTAGGTTTAACGTGTGAATGAGCGGCTGACGGATATTGGCGTAGAGATGTCCGGGTAGGCTGCCGAGCCATGCATCCACGGCGTTCACAGACTCGCGAATGGTCACGAAGCCGCGTTCGTTCAAGACGCGCTCGACTTCCCGCACGCGTTGATCAACGACGCTCCGCTCCTGATCGTGTACGACAACCGACGTCGTTAGAAACCCGAAAGAAACGTCGTCGGCGCCGAGTTCCTGCAGCGCGGCGTCCGCATCGGCTGTCTTATTGTCGGCGTCCGTATCAACGAGGGCGCTGGCTTCATTGAACAGCGTCTCTTTGATGATTGCGGCGATGGATTTGCGTTTGGCGAACCATTGACGGCGGTATTTGGCGAGTTCGGCTGACGCCCTCGCCTTGTCCATAGCGATGAACCGCGTCGTCCAGCGATAGGGAAATGCGAGCGCGTTGAGGCTATCCAAGAAACCCGGTTCGCTCGCCGGCGGGAATCCGAGAACAGAAATCACCCGCAGATGCGCTTCACCCAGTTTTGGTTCAAGACCGCCTGTGAGCGGTTCATCGACAAGCATCGCATCAAGATAGAGAGGCGTTTCCGGGGCGATGATATCGTGCTGTTTTGAAGACACACACGCATGCAGATAGGAAAGCGTCTCGTCATCATCGAGCGGGCGGCATTCCGGCGTCGCAAGCGCCAGGAGATCGATCGCTTTGTCTGTCTCTTGAAAAAAATAGCCAAGACGGTCGCCCGCATGGTCCGGAGCGGCAAGTTCGTCTTGTTTCAGGAACGCTCGCTCGGCCCGCGCCGTCCGGTCGGCCGGCGGCATATACGAGAAGGTGAGATAGTATTCGCATTCGAAATATTCTGCGGTCGACTCAAATGCGGCGCGGCGCTCCTCGTCGATGAGAAACGATAGAGGGCACGGCCATTCGCTTGTCGGATAATCCGCTGCGGGAACCCTGCCCATTTCAAAATGCAAGACCCAGCCTGATCGGAACCTGCGCAGAACGTTGTTGATGCGCGCCATATAGCTGAGAAGTTCTTCGGGGCTGGCGCTTTCGAGGTCAGGTCCGCGGTAACGGACAGTCCGTTGCAGGGCGCCGTCCTTATTGAGGACGACGCCCGGCGCGACAAGCGCCGCCCAGGGAAGATAATCGGCAAGGCGCTTCGGACGCTTTTGATATTCGGCGAGATTCAGCATGAGAGATATTGCCCATGCTTCAAGTGCCTAACGCCCACTTCGAGAAACTTCGGGTCTTTCTTCGCGGCGTAAACCGCGGCGGCGTGTCCGATCAGTCCGAGCACGATGCCGGCTGCCCACATTTGCATGCCAAGACCGACGGCGGCGGCGATGGTGCCGTTAATGATGGCGATGCCGCGCGGCGCGCCCGCCATTAAGAGCGGCTCCGTCAGACTGCGATGAATGGGGATAGAGTAACCGTCGATCATTGCCTTTCCCCTCAAACCAGCGCGCCGCCGCCGAAGGAAAAAAAGGCGAGGAAGAAGCTTGTCGCGGCAAAAGCGATCGAGAGACCAAAAACAATCTGAATAAGGCGGCGGAATCCGCCGGACGTATCCCCGAACGCAAGTGACAGTCCGGTGATAATGATGATGATGACAGCCACGATGCGCGCGACGGGCCCCTCAATCGAGGCGAGAATTTGCGTCAATGGCGCTTCCCACGGCATGCCCGATCCCGCAGCGTGAGCGTGTCCGTTGAAGAACAATATTCCGACGGCAAGCAATGCCGACAGGTGAAGGGCGCGAGAATAGTTGCGAGCGATCATGAATGGTCTCCGTTATTGACGATAAAAAGTTCAGGAGCGTCGACTGGCTCCAGCATGTAGCCTTGCTGTCGGTCATGCCCTGTAACGCGAATGATCTCGGTGACGCGCCGTCCTTTCTGCGACTTCTCGATAAAGACAACGACGTCGACGGCTTCCGCGATAAGGGATTGCGGTGCGCTTTGAGAACGCTCTCCAATCAGTTGCTCCAGACGTGCGAGCGCCAAGACTGCTGAATTCGCATGAATCGTCGCGATGCCGCCCGGATGGCCCGTGTTCCAGGCCTTCATGAGATCGAGCGCCTCGCCGCCGCGGACCTCCCCGACAATGATCCGGTCCGGGCGTAACCGCATGGTCGAACGAACGAGCGCTTCAAGCGTCACGCGCTGCGATGTGCGCAAGGCGATGGAGTCTTTTGCTTCACATCGTAGCTCTCGCGTGTCTTCGAGAATGACAACCCGCTCATTGCGTTCTGCGATTTCAGCGAGAAGTGAGTTGGCAAGGGTCGTTTTGCCGGACGCCGTACCGCCGGCGATCAGAACACTGCTCCGCATGCGCACGGCTGTTCTAAGAACCTGCGCCTGACGTTGCGTCATGACTCCCGCCGCAACATAATCATTGAGAGGAATGACGATCTTCGAGGGCTTTCGGATTGTGAACGCAGGGTTGTTTGAGACTGGCGGCAAGACGCCTTCAAAGCGTTCGCCGGTTCCCGGCAATTCACCGGAGACAATCGGGTGCTCGTGATCGCAGACCGTATCGAGAGCCGACGCGACAAGACGGATAATCCGCTCGACATCGGCCGCCGCCATAGGCGCGTCGGCTCTCTCACGACCACTTCCAGCGCGCTCGATCCACAACGCGCCGTCGGGATTGGCGATGATTTCGGTCACGCTATCATCGTCAAGCGCACAGGCGATTGCCGGCCCGAAGGCGGTTTTCAACATTGAAATCCGGCGAAACGCGACCCGAGCAGTTTGATGTTGACTCTGAGCGCTCGTCATTGGACCGCCTCCCCGCGCTGTTCGGTCGTCGCTGCGCTCAAGCCCATATGTTCGAGCAGCGTGTCGGTGAATCGCTCCTGCCCCATGAGGCGATCGCCGACCTGCGAGATAAACCGCTCGAACCGCTTCTGACCCATCGCTTCCGCGGCGGCGCGGTTTTGCTCTGGCAAGGGCGGCGTGATGCAGAGATAATAGAGAATGTAGAGTGCTAGCGTTTCGGTCTGCGCGGATGCGTCGTCAGCAAGACGCTCCATCGCTCGTGTCAACTTATCGAGCCGTTTGATCAACGCTGCATATTCCTGAGAATCTTCTTTGGGATTTAGAAGCTCGACAATCGCCGCTTCGACGATCGACGCCTTCGTGACGCCGGGCCTTTCCGCGGCGCGCGACAAGAGCGTTTCCGCTTTTTCTCCCAACCGAACCTGCAGCCTCGCTTTTTTCATGACTTAAAAACTCGGCGTAATGCTGTCGGGATGCCGGTCCATGACGGCCGCACGCTGCGTCGCGGTCCTCGCTATATCCTGAAGTTTCTTGGCTTGCGCAGCGTCGTCATCATTCTCCAATGTCGATGGATCGCACGGTCCAGGGTCGGGCTTGCTCGCCGGTGGCATAGCGAATTCATGCTGCATGCCGCGCCCGCCATCGTCGTTTTCGCCCTCGCCTTTGACCATATCGAACCAGGGCTGGCTCAAGCGCGCATCCGTTTTGGCTACGATGTCAGACCAGTCGTCATCACGAGCCTTCGGCGAATCAGTGTAGGAATCATCATCGGCTCTGATTTCAGGCGGCGCGAGACGGCGGGCGGTGAAATTTACGTCCCGGAAATATTGGAGTTTCTGGGCGCGGATCGGCGCGACGCCCGACACCATTGCAATCGCTTCTTTCGTCGGAAGCTGCATCACTTCGCCGGGCGTCAGCAACGGCCGGGCAGTTTCCTGGCGAGAGACCATGACATGCGCGAGCCAGGGCGCCAGGCGATGGCCGGCANNCGAGCCGGTGACCGGCATAGTTTTTCTGGGCGCGGAGTTCCGTCGCTGTGCCAAGCGAGTCCGAAATGCGCTTGGCTGTTCGTTCGTCATTCGCCGCAAAGGCGATGCGCACATGACAATTATCCAATATGGAATTATTGGCGCCGTACGCTTTCTCGATTTGATTCAGTGACTGTGCTATCAGATAAGCCCGAACGCCGTAGCCGGCCATAAAGGCAAGCGCCGATTCAAAGAAGTCGAGCCGCCCGAGCGCCGGAAACTCGTCAAGCATCATCAACAACCGATGCGCTCTCTCGCCAGCGTTGCTCTCTAATTCCTCCGTCAACCGGCGGCCGATCTGATTCAAGATAAGGCGCACCAACGGCTTCGTTCTCGATATGTCGGAAGGCGGCACGACGAGGTAAAGCGAGACCGGTCGATCAGCGTTCATCAGATCGTCGATCTTCCAGTCGCAACGGCTCGTTACACGCGCGATGGTCGGATCGCGGTAAAGCCCAAGAAAGCTCATCGCTGTTGACAAGACGCCGGAGCGTTCGTTTTCCGACTTATTGAGAAGTTCCCGCGCGGCTTGAGCTACCACCGGATGAACCTTCGGCGCCTCGACCGTTCCGATATGATTGGTGATCATCATCACTTTGAGCGTGCGCTCAAAGCTGCGCGAAGGGTCGGATAAAAACGCGGCAACGCGCGCCAGCGTCTTTTCTTTCTCGGCATAAAGAACATGCAAGATGACGCCAACGAGAAGCGCGTGGCCTGTCTTTTCCCAATGGCTGCGACGTTCCAGCGATCCTTCCGGATCGACAAGAATATCCGCTATGTTTTGAACATCGCGCACCTCTTGGTCGCCGCGGCGCACTTCTAGCAAGGGGTTGTATTTTGCTGAAAGCGGATTGGTCGGATCGAACAGAAGGCAGTGCGAAAATCGAGAGCGCCATCCGGCGGTCAATTGCCAGTTTTCGCCTTTGATATCGTGAATGACCGCACTCCCGGTCCAGGAGAGGAGCGTCGGGACAACCAGTCCCACTCCCTTCCCGGACCGGGTCGGGGCGAACGCCATGACGTGTTCGGGGCCGTCATGGCGCAGATACCGGCCCTTCCATTTTCCCAAGAATACGCCTCGGGCATCGAAAAGGCCGGCATGCGCGATGTCTAGGCGGCGAGCCCATCGCGCAGAACCGAATGTCGTTACATTTTTTGTTTGACGCGCGCGCCAGACGGAACCGGCTATCGCGGCGGCGGCGCCCAACATTCCGCCGGAGGCTGCAATTCCTCCGCCACGCATGAACACATCTGGCGCATAAGGCTCAAACGCGTACCACCACTCGAAAAGCCGCCAAGGATAATAGACGGGCAAGTCGAAAGCGACGAACCAGGGCGCGCCAAGGGCACTGTCAAAACCCAGAGCGCCGGCGACGTAAGCGGTCGCAATCCAAAGGGCCGCGCCGACAATAAGGAAGACGATTATCGCTTGACCAATGAGTATCTTTGTCGGCGTCATGATTGAATTCTCGCAACCGCTTTGCGGCGTTTCGTGAATCAATCATCGACTGACGGACCGTAAATTGTCACTCGTAGTTATATAGGGAACGTAAGGGTGACTTCGCGTTGTCCATTTCGGCACAATAAAAGCGGAATATTTCTGCCAATCTGAAATGTGGAAACGATCAGCACGAATTGAAATTATATATATCTATCGAAACCTTGGCTCGCGCGACGGGCTGAGTACAGACAGCGATCCAACGAAATGGCTTTTTTGTCGCAAAATTTCTCAAACCTGACCTAAAGTTTCCGAATACCGATGTTAATCTGAATTGAAAGATGCGCACAAAATCCCAATGGACCTATGCATAGAAACGTAAATGTCCGTAGGCGCTCTATTCCGGTCCTGCATCTAGAACGTGAGTCCTAGTGCCATATACTTCATCGTCTGTGGTTTGGATGCCGATCAGGTCCCTTACGATCCAATTGTCACAACCAAGAGCCTACCCGTGCTTTTTGGAAACATGGGCTGACTTAGCGCAGTTTTGATACGTGCTATTCGGGAGCAAATGGATCACGGTTGACAGAAAGGCTACTTTACGTGCTTCTCCATAAAGCCCAGCGTTGTGGCATTCTCAAGCAGCGTCCGAACCTTGGCTCTGTCAAGCCCTTGAGAAACCTCTGCGTCGATCTCAAGCCTAATAGCCACCTCGCTGCCTGGGATCGTAGTGAGTTGCTCGACGATCGCCTCGACGATCTGGTGAATATCGCGAGCAGGCCGATCAGCGGAAATCATCACCGTTCCCATGAACCGCGTGGGTCTGGGCTCCTGTTGCTCTTTGTCTCTGCTTTCACCGTTTCCTTCTTCGTGCCGCCCATCGGATGTTTCGTCGAACTGAGGCGTAGAAGATTCCGATGTTTCCTTGTCTGCCTGCTCCGTCTTGGGAGCAGGTCGGTGAGATTCAGCAACATCAGGCTTCAGTATTACACTTTCACCGTTAATAATGACGTGAGGCTCGTGCGCTTTTTCAATTAGAAGGCCTGGATATTTGTCGGAATCTTCATCCCAACTTTCTGCGTATGCGAATGGCCCTGCAACGATCCCCGTCACTGCGGCTTGGATTGCCTTCACCAAAACCTGCTGGTTCTTTACCCTCGGCAGATAGAGATATCTGTTCAGGTATTCCCAGAGGTCTTTAAGATGCAGGTGGGGCTTTCCGTTCCAAATATACTTTTGGAGGTCGCGATCCAGGCGGGTTGGCCCTAGCTCGGGTAATAACGCTTCATCGCTTACAAGTTTTCGGCTCGCGCGAGATAGAAGTCCATCTTGTGCTGGAATTTTTCCTGAAGACCAATCGAAATCGGCGTGAGCGTCGTCTTGGTGAGGATAGAGCAAGTAGCTCCAACACTCCTGCATTCGCGTGCGCATTGTATCTTTGGATTCATCTCGCTTTGCTTTTGCCAGTGCACTGTCGCTTTGCGTCAAGTTTAATCGTTCGATATCTCGTACAATCTGTTCCCAGCCTAGAGCAGCGCGTACTGCTTCCTTCAAGCTTTCGAGATGTCGGGCTTCAGCGGCAATAAACACCAACGTATTTCGATACACGCGAGGAACAGTGCCCCTTTGCATCAGAATTTCTCTCGCAGCCTTCTGAGCTTCCGATCCGTCACGGCCATTGTGAGGATGCGCGACGCCGAGAATAACCGCCCGAACGCCGCCAGCCTCGTCAGGGACATCCGCTGAACTGGCTGGCGCTACCTGAATTGCATCAAAATGTCCGCGATCAGTAATGCCATTGATGTACTTGTTGAGCTCTTGGTCGATTGTAACCAATACAAGTGCTTCGTCGAGTTGTGCGGCTTTGTCTGCCGCGAGGCGATTCAGGCTCGGAGACATGGAATACCAGTAGCGACCGAGATCGCTATGCATGTACTTAGCTTGGTTTGTGAGGCGTCTTAGGGCATCCCCAAAGATTGCAGGGCGTTCACCTGGTTGAACAACGCCCAGATTGATTTGCTTATCGTCAAGTCCTTTGTTCTTCTGAGCATGCGTAGGCGCGGAACCCATAAAGATCGCGCGCGCTACTCGTCGTGTGGCCGAATAGCGATTTAGGTTCGGCGCGGATTGGTCGATCTTGTATGGCGTGGATGCGGTCCCATCTACGTCGCCAGCAATGATCGACTGCCAGTTCACATCAAGATAGTGAAGCAATTCCGGCTCGACTCTCGCTGAGCTTATGGCAACGCTCCCTGGCATGATCATGACCGATGGATCGTTGCTCATCCAAAGCTCGTGAATGACCTGCGCCATGAGGCGCAGTACACCACGCGTCCGCTGAAACTTCTCCAAAGATCCCCAGCTGGTATACAGCTGATCAAAAAGCTCGGGATGGATCGGATAGGCTTTCTCTAGTTTCCGACGGTAGTCTTCATCTGCGCAGCCCTGTGGAAAGTCGTTGCTGTTTTCGCGATACAACTTTGCAAACTGCTTTAGCGCATTGTCCTTGTGATGGTGCTTGTCACCGGGAATGGATTTGAAGAGCCTGCGGCGAACAATCTCGTAGCTTTCTTCTTGGGATGCTGGTCGCCAGGAAGACTCAACACGGGAAAAGGTCTGCTTAAGCCGCGACAGGGCTTCCTGACCGCCTTCGCCGCCAACCTCAATTTGAGACGCGGGGAGAGATGCAACGAGCAGAGTTCCAGGGCTGGCCTTTACCGCCTCAGTCAGCGACTGAACGAAGGAAAGGTTTGCGTCGAAAGAACCTGAAGGCAATCCATCGACCTTGTAGATTTGACGCAAGTAGGCGACCCACTCGTCGATAAGGATAAGACATGGTGCATACTTCTTGAAAATTTCTTCCAGTAAATTGGAGCCGGGCGCGATACCCTTTTCGTCATTTTCCGCAAGCATCTTGTAAGCTTCGGCTCCGCCAAGCTGCCACGCCATCTCACCCCATGTCGTCCTGATCTTAAGGCCACCTTCGGTATTGATCACATCTTGAGGGCCGCGTGAGGTGCCTACCAGTACAGCGCGACTGACTTTGGATGGCACGTCCAGACCATGCTCCTTGAGAAGCTGGTCCAATCCAGGCAAATCTTGAGCGGGTGTCCCGCCCACCATGTGGTATAGCCCGAGCATGGAGTGCGTTTTGCCGCCCCCAAAATTGGTCTGTAGCTCAACGACAGGATCGCCGCCTGAATCAGAAAGGCGTTTGGCCGCTCCAACCAATAGGTTGCTGAGCCCGTCGGTTAGGTAGGTTCTGCTGTAGAACTCTTTTGGATCGCGGTATTCAGACGGAGCACTCCCCGAATGCACTTTTCCAAGATCGGCAGCAAACTCGGCCTGCTTGAATTCTCCCGTTGCGACGTCATTGTGTGGCTCGATAACCTCACGCCAAGGCAGTAGTCCCGCGACCGTTTCCACAGAAATTGAAAGCTTTTGCGATTTTCGGCGCTCTTCGTTGCGTTGTAATTCCGTGTACTTTGTTCTCAGAATCGTATCGCGCATCTTGCCGATCTGCTCAGCAGTGTCGCCGGCGCTAATTGACTCCATAAGACGACGCATCGAATCCAGCGCGCGTTCGGCATCATCATAGGTGAAAGTCTCATTGTGCGAGAGCCTATTGCGGACTTCGAGCAGCTCGGAGACGTAGGATCTTTCGGGATGCCCGAGAACATTCGAGAAAGCTTCCTTCCAAAAGATCATCATCGTCTTGAGGAGTGCTTGCTGATCCCAGTTAATGTTTCCACCGCTGGCCTTAAGACCAGTGACCCGCTCCATTACCTCAACTTGCCAGTGCCCGCTTATCGAGCTGTCCAATCGTTTTTCCACAAACGGTGTCAGAGCCTCCGGCAGAAGCTCCATTCCTTCAAAAACATAGTGTCGTGTACTCTTTGCCATTGCCTGCCCCTAGATATTCATTGCCGTTTGGCGATCGCCTGTGATCTCGTATTCCGAGATCGTAGCTGCCTCGCGTGTTAGTTCAGTCCATACCGCGATCAGGGCGTTGTAGGAGGTCGCCTCCTTCGCATCCTTCCGCTTGTTCGAGCAGATGTCGTAAAGGCTGTAGGCTAGGTCTTTGACGGCCTCGGCCTTGTCCGCGCCCATCTTTTTCAAAAGCGTTGCCGCTGCGTGTTCCCCCTCATTCTCCAGAGCTCGGATCAAGTACTGGCAGCACTCCCATACAGTAAGGTGCGGATCAGTGTTTGGGTCCCAATCGTCTAAGAGCTCTTCACGCTTTAGAATTCGAACTTTGCCAGCGGCACTTTCTGCAATGCCCGCATGCTTGACGCTTTCCACCGAAATTCCACGCGCGCGAGCAAGATTGTCTGCGTCTCCAAATGCGCCATTATCGTAGCCGTTCTGTGTAAACCAATGCAGCGCAAACCTTGTATCAGCGTCAAACTCGCCTTCCTGTTCAGATAGAAATTCATCGAGCTGTTGATTAATTATCTGGAGGGCGCTCTTGACAGTCATTTGACTATCATCGCTTTCAAGTACCGATTTATATCTACTAAAGATTCCGATACCTGGGCCGATAGAGGCCTGAGGAATATCTACCGGAGCGATGTTTGCCCTCTGCATTTCCTTCATGGCAGTAGGAAGTTCACGCTTCAACGCGCGCATGAATTCTGATCGGGTAACGACCTCTGCAGACTCAGAGCGCTTGCGACAAGACAGCACCACCGATGTTGCTAGTGCATTACGATTCTTCTTAAGGTTTCCAACTAGCTCGGTTCGCACAGGCCACGTCGCGTCAACCTGGTATCCGGCTGCAATTACGGATTGAAGGAATGTGGCCCATCCCTTCGAAGAGGTGCCGCCCTCATCGACTTCCCCTTGTCTGAATGCATAATAGATTGCTGCAGGCACATCTTTACGACCTTGCTCCGCCATGTGGCGCATTACATTTGTCATGCCATCAAGGAAAAAAACGTCGGCAGGATCGCGTCCTTTGTGCCGTTGGTGATCAGCCACCAGCTCTTCCGCCTTCGGAACAAGGACCGTCTGGAATAGGTCCGGATAATGATCTTTCAACGCGCGACGTAGCCAGACATAGAAGAAGTCGGACAGATCAGCATAGGGAACATTGTCGTAATAAGGAGGATCGGTCGAGATAACGAAATTGGTAAAATCTACAGTCTGCGCATCCTTTTGCACCTCGTATCCAGCCACTTGTTGTGAAGGCAATCCGGCAACGGACTTTGCAAGGTATTCAACTTGTCCGAAGAAGTTTCCAGAAGATGTGGAGAACGGATTGCCCTCAGCAGTATCCCATCGCATAGGTAGGGCCTGCATTGCGAATACCTGCTCAACTTTTTCGCCAGAATTATGCCAAAAAGTACTCGTTGATTGCCGATTTGCAAGTCTACTCACGCCGAGTGCGAGGTATGTAGCGATAGCTACTTTGTAGTCATCATGTGCTTCGATTTGAGCGACTACTTCTGGGATAAGACGAGAAAATGTATTTAATGCGATAGTCTGACGGTCCATGAACAAATCCGAAATGTCCTTTGGACCGTAATTCGTGACGCTCATGTACTGGGGGTGTTGTGATAACGGGTACTCTGGTCGCCAGTCAGGTGTTTCACTAAAGGCGATATCAACATGTTTGGGGTCCGGCGAAACATAGCGACGACCCCCTTTTCCCTCAGCTACGATACCGAGCAGCTGCCAACCCATTCGACCCGCCATACCTTCCTGCTTGACATAATCGGCGGGCACCGCGTCCCCGGTAAGAAGACACGTGAAATTCGCGCCTCTTCCGACCTTTGTCCCAGCGGCGACGGCGTCAGCGTCTTTCGGTTCGCCGTAATTTACTTCGAAGGTTATCGTCTTGCCTTCAATCGTCGGCGAGACCCAAACCTTCTTCTTTGGTTTTCGACAAAGCCAGTAGGTAGAAACCAAAGGGATATGAGCTCCGCCAACCGCGGGGTTCGGACTTGGCACTGTGCGAGCCCAAATCCACGCCAACACTGTCTCTTCGCCACCTCCATCACGCGCGGAAAGTGTAACCTTTGGATAAAGATGGCCGATCTTCTTCCAGGCTCTTTCACGCAGTTTCTGCGCGTAATACAGAATGTCCTCTGCAAGTCCTTCCGCACCACGATACGAAAGATTTTCCTTTGTGCCTGGGTGCACCGGAGGCTGATCCTTAAACTTTGGCGGTATCTCAATCATGGCCTTGCCGATCATCACAGCGACAGGATTCAGGTCAGAGCCGTAGGCGGGAAGACCGAGGCGCTGCGCTTCCAACGGGATAGAGCCGCCGCCGGAAAACGGATCGTAAACTCTTGGGAGTTCGTCTCCGCAGCACCGTCGGATTTCTGTACGGGCACGCTCCAGCACTTCTTCGTTGGTGCTGTTCTCCCACTTCACGAGCTCTTCGATGATCTTGAAGAGACGCTTGCGTTCGAGCTCGATCGCAATGTCTTCAAGGTTCAGCGGCTTTTCGTCAGCCGGGATCGCCTTGCCATCGGCTTTGTCCTTCTCACGTTTCTCTGCCCTTGCTGCAGCTTCTGCCTCTGCCGCTTTGCGTGTTTTCTCGTCGGCAATTAGCTCATCCACGTACGCGGAAGGATCATCGACCAACTGGCAGAACAGAATTGCCCGGCATGCAGCAAGCGGACGGCGCGCCCACCAGAGATGCAGAGTGGACGGATGACCATGTCGGATCGACTTTTCACGCGCCGAAGCCACGTTGATGGCTTCGAGCGGGATTGCTACCTCAATAAGCTTTTTTTTATAATTGTTTTTCATGTTCGATCACCAGTCGGTACGTTGAGGGATGCAGCGCCAGCACGCCGCGCTCCCGAAGTTCAATGAGCATCTTGCCGGACGCCTCGACAGGATTGTCATCAGGGTCAGCAAGGATGAGAGCATAGCTGTCCGGTTCACGTTCCAGGATGCCCCAGATGTCCGCGCCAAGCTGAAGGGGTTCGCGCTCCAAGCAGTGTTCCTTGGGTAGCAGGCGTTTCGTCACGTCTCCCGTCGCATTTCGCATTTCCCATGGGAAAAGGGAGCCTTGCGTCTTCGCAATTGTGTGGCCGTTGTCAGCAAAGAAATGACCGTCCTCATCCTTCTTGAAGCCTTTGGCGACGGCAAAACGCTCGATCAGCTGAGGCTTTGAAAGCCGCGGCTTTACAGGGCGGTAGATGACTTCTTCTTCGGTATCTTTGTCGTCGTCACTCTGCATAGACCGCTCGTCTTCATGGTCCTTTTCTTCTGGATTGTCTTCACCCGTCACATCCGAATGTACGACCGTGTCCAGATCGCCGTCTTCGTCCACCGAGGCCGGTAAAGATTCTTCGTCCTCGTGGTCCGAGGCCGCTTCTGAAACGTGTGGTCCATCAGCATCCCCTGACGGTTCTTCAACGACGGCACTATCTCGCTGAGTCTGATCACCAACTTCGCCTTCGTCGCAGAGCTCAAAGTTCTCTTCCATGTATGATCGTACAAATGCAGGATCGCGATCAAAGCAGAGCTTGATTGCGTCGCCGATGTCCTGCCTCCTAAAAGTTTTTCCAAGCTCTTGAGCGACTGCCTTCGCCAGTTTTGCGAGTGGCTTGTCCTCGGCGAAAAGTGTATCGCCGAGCCAAAGGGCATCGGCCTGTCTCGCTGTGCCAGCGGGTTTCCCGTCGATATACGGTACTATCTGGATACGCGGGCTGGTAAGCCACAATGTATTGGACAACGCGATACCCAGTTCGCGTATGCGAGATGCCTCTTGCTCATCGTCTAATTCAATGCGCTGCAGCAGCAAGCCCAGCTCCTTTAGCCAGGCGCGCTGTTCTCCCTCTCCGCTTGGTTTTTCACGTTGGTCAAAGCGCTCTTCAATCTGTGCAGATAAGGGTGTCAGGGTGCTGAACGGCTCAGCCTCGTTCGTCTCAGCCGAGAGCATCTGAAGGTCTGCCGTCTTTTCCCTTACCCATTGATGCAGATGACTCCAACGTGTGAGCGTTTGCATGGAAAGAGCATAGGCGAAGCTATCTGTGGGAACCCACTCACCTGCAAGGTTTAGCCAGTGTCCGCATTCTTCCCAGACACTTATGGGGAAGCGCGCGATAAGTGTTTTGACACGACGCATCTCATTAGGTTGAACCACCTTCCCGGAAGGAAGGGATTTAAGCCATTCAAGTGCGAGTTCAGCCGTAGGTCTATCGCCGACGTCAATCTTGCGCCAAAGCGTGAGCTCACGCACACCAGCGCGTATGAGCGGAATATCCGGAATGTCCTCTTCGCCAGTTGATAGGAAAGCCCCTAAAGAGTTCTCCCAACTGTTGCTTTCTGTAAGAACCAGACGTTCGCTCCCGAAAGACGTCCGAATTTTCAGAAAGTCTTCCGTGGAACAACTATCAATCAATTGATCCAGGCGGCGATACCATTTTTCTACTTCGTGAGCTGGTGGCGTTTGCGCCTGGGACAGACTTCTCAACCGTTGCAGAATTTTTTCCGGACCTGTTGGCGTGTCGGACACCCCTAGCTGCTTGAGCACAGGCTTGGTTGCTTCATTGTCGAGTAACCCGTGCACAAACGCCTCGACATCCATCAATGCTTCGGTGTCATGCGTTCGCATCAACAATTCAGAGGGCTTGCGGAGTACGCCGTTTGTATCGGGGAGACAGGGCCTTTCCCTTAGCGCAGCGAGCCATTTCGGAGGCAGACCGTCCCGAATGATCCGTCGCTCATGACCGTTTGAGGCAACTTCGGATACTGTCGCAGATAGGAAGTTCGTCCATTGTGATGGCGCTGCCAGCACAAACCCTGCAACGCACGACCATACTGCGGGAACCTCTTCTTCAAGTGCTTCCCAATGCTCCCAAAACTTGGCATCGAAATCCCAGTCGCTGATCAAGAATGACGGGTTGGAATAACGTGTATTGTATCTGCCCGCGTAGTGACGTTCCTTAAGTGTTTTCTGCAGTGACATCTCACTCCAATGACGCGATTGATCACGCTTCAAAGGAACAAAACTGTTTAGACCTGATCGCCCGCTGCTGACCCACGCGACCCATTCATCTTTTGAGCATGACCGAAACTCTTTTGTGTACTCAGGGTGCAGTAGGTGCTGTTCTGCCCATTCATCAGGAAGCAGAAGCTCCAAAGCACCATCCTGATCATAAATTACGGTCTTACGAATTGGACGCAGCTTCCTGTCCTGGCACACAAACCTAAAGTGATCGCCGATCTGTGCGCCGAGCTTTGCGGCTATGTGAGCAAGCCTAACGGCGTCCCTAAGTTGGACTTGCTGCTCTGCAAAGAATGCTTCCGCGACCTGATCAATAACATTGCCAGTGTCGCTCGTATCGCCAAGTCCAACCGCGTCCAAAACGCTTTCTGCGCGGTCAACGAGATTATCGAGTTTTTTGTCCTTTTCGTTCTCAGCATTCCTGCGCTGTTCGGTTAAAAAACGCATCCAGTTCTGGTTCAAAACTGAAAGACGATCGCCCAAAAACGCCCAATCATCATCCGATGGGACCATCCGCTTTTCTCCGAGCCGCACAACCTCCGATGCCGCCAGAAGAATGTCCTTGCCTTGCACAGGCACGATCCGCAATTCGTCTTCGGAACAGTAATACTCGTTACTTTGAAGGAGCTTATCGATATAGACCCAGAGGCTTAAAAGCTGACGCCATGTGGAAGGCTTCGGAAAGTGTTTGCTCTGGAGAACATCAAGAACGTCCTGATTGCTGATCTCATCTACGGCATTCCAGTTCTTCAGCTTCGCAACGTTCTTGCCCGAGATGTGCTTAGAGAGGGGTTCCCTGCCATGTTCATCGAATAGAGCAGTCGCTTGCGCTTGCGGCCATACCTCGAAGACCTCTTTCGGCAAGACAACGGCGTGTTCTTTATCCGCTAAGCGCCCACCGTCTGTCAGCAGCAAGTCTCGCTCTTGAATAGCTGTTTCGAAGGACTTCTCGACAATCGCGCCGCAAACGCCTTCCAGGGCACTATTGCCGCGATCAACATCTGGCATCATATCATAAGCGGCGGCTCGTTCCTCGGGATGAAGATTGGTGTTACCCAACCAATCAAGCATGACTTCGGCAACAAGCCGTCCTGTGCGCTCCAATAGCCAACGGTTGGTCGGTGACGTTTCGGGGTCTTTGATTTTAAGTCGCGCAGGGTCTTGAATAAACGGAGCATTGCAGGCGAACGGCAACTGTGTGCTCACCCCAGTTGGCAAGACCACAAACAAGCGTCCTTCTATGCCGACTACAATTTCAACCTGACACGGCGGAAGTGCTATATCATGCTCAGCGCCCAGCATACGCTCTTGGCGAATTTCCCTTAGGGCATCCTCAGGGAAATCTTGAGGAGTAGAACGAGCGAGCAGAAATTGCTTCTCCGGGTTTTCCTGTAACGCCAGCCATTCCGTTCCGTTTACAGGACCGTCGCCAAAGCTGCCCCAGTGAACTTCTTTGCCGCCAATAGTGATGCGTCGAATGTTGCGGAAGAACAGCAGGGAGACCGGACTCTTCAGCCACTCCTCTAGGTTCTTTCTGACTTCAGTCTCACGGTGTTCGTCGGAAATTAATACGCGAACGGTCGTGCGATCTCTGTTCACCGCACTGCCATTCATCCAGAACGGCTCGGTAAAGCGTTTCTGATCGAAGCCTACAGAGAGTGTAGGTGTGTAAAGTTCCACGCGGTCGCCGAGACTGAACGTACTCTTGAAGCCGATACCTCGAAAACCGATCGTGTGGAGCGCTCGCTTGTTCGAATAGCCAAACTTACACAGCGAAGCGAAGTGTTCTTCGGTGAAGTCCTCTCCATTGTGTGAGAAAAGGAAGCTGCCGTCCTGGATATCCACCGACGCCTCAGTGGCATGTGCGTCATCTGCATTCTGCAACAGTTCCGAGAGGATATGACGAGGACTCTGAACCTGCTTGAAGAGTTGATGCCACGGTGCAGCCAGCTCGGGATCGCTGTCCAGCTGCTCCCAGCGCTTGGCAGAGCGCTCTCGAATCGATTCGAAATATGCAGGCCTTGAACTCATCGCGGTGGTTCTGCGCTGTCCAGCAGGTGCTTCAGATCAAATTGCTGAGCGGTCACGCCAAATGCGGGCTCTACGTCAAACGGTCGCCAAACATATTTGGGGATATGGACAAAACCCTCAGCGACATGGACGACAGCAAGAATGTAATCGTCGGGCTTGTTCAGGCAGGTGATAATCTCGTTTCGGGTCACAATGATGGAGTTGGCACCCTCAACCCGGCCCTTAACTTCAATGAAGCGTTGCCTCTTGGCCTTTGGATCGAATGAAAGAATATCGTAGCCGACTTTGCTTGCAGAGACATCAATTGGCTCATTGCCAAGTCCCGTTTCTGCCTCCATCACGGCCTGCATAGCACGCAATTCGACTTTCTTCCTGGCTTCTGCATCTTCGGCGAAGCCTCTCGGGATACCCGCACCGTTTGACTTGGCGAGTACTAATCCCTTCGGAATGACGACCAGACCTCCGCGAACAGCAGGAGGCGCGGCCTTGATGTTTTTCTCTTCACCAAGTTGCAGCATGCGCTTCTGGAGCCGGTCCGATAGGTCTTCTGCGCGGCGCACCGCGTTCTCCCAATTCAGCCTCGTCTTCTTTCCGGCCTTCTCTTGTTCTTTCAGTTCGAAAGCTCGCGAATCCCAGTAATTTATTTCTTTCTTGAGACGAGCTTGAACTTCCCGTTCGGTCTTTTCGATCTCGGGGATGCGCCGTGCTTTCACCTCTTTCAGGTGCTCTTGCGCCAGTTCGATGATGGCGAATCCTTTCACCTTTTCTTCTAGGTTTCCCGATAACCAAGGCTTACTGAGTTCTTCAGCGACTAGCTCGAGTTCCTCTTGTGTCGCCGCACGAAGATCGAGGTGAGGCGCGATACCCGCGTTAGTGACCGATCCGCTTTCATTGATGGCCGCAAACTGAAGACGTTGAGAAACGGTCTGAGGCAGGCCTTTGCTCGTGCGACGTCCGTCTTCTATGCTGTGTTCCAGCAGAAACACTGCACTGACATCATCAGAAAGATCAGAATCATCAACCATGACTGCGCCTTGCTTCAGTAAGTGCGCGTACTGTTCCCGCACAAGGCTGGTCACCGCTTCGAGAAGCGGGTGTCCAGGACAGACAAACTCTGCAACGGGCTGTCGATTGATATATTTCTTGTCGAAGCAAATGCGCTCGTATCTTTTTTGGATCGGCGCTCCAGCCCCGATCAAACGATCACGTTCGCGAATGCGCACAGGCACATGCGTGATTTCGAAACGACCTTCTTCACGCGGTTTAAATTTCCCGCCAAGGTGCTCGAAGGCCTCAAAGAAGAAACTCTGGATATGGTGCGGCTGCAGTCGTTCAGCTTCGGCCCGCTCCATCTTCAAGCGCACTTCTTCGACCGTTGCTTCGGGCATCATATCATTCGTGAGCTTACGTTTGCTGATCAGCTCTTCGATATGCTTATAGTCAACGGCGCCATCGATCTGCTGGAAAAGCCTGGCTTTGACATCTTCTCGGTCGCCATATTGGATCGCCTGCCACAGCAAATCCTTGAGTGAAGTCTCCTCGAACATCTCCCCCAACACATCATAGACTCGACCCTTGAGAGCACTCCGGGCAGTCTCAAGCTTTTCCAACAAGCGACCGTAAACCTGGCCCTCACGGGTGTTCGCCGCGACAAGATTCCAGAGGTGACAAACCTCGGTTTGACCAATTCTGTGAATTCGACCGAAGCGCTGCTCGATTTTGTTCGGATTCCAGGGCAGGTCATAGTTCACCATGAGGTGCCCGCGCTGAAGGTTCACACCTTCGCCCGCCGCGTCGTTCGCGACCAAAACCATGAGTTCGCGGTCCTGCATGAAGCGGCTAATGACTTTTCGCCGTTCCTCGCGGCTAACGCCACCATGGATCACTTCTACCGCATCAGCTTTTCCAAGGCGTCCGATGATCTTGTCGGCAAGGTACTGAAGGGTATCTTTTGCTTCGGTAAAAATGATGAGTTTACGGCGAACGCCATCTCCATCAATCATCAGCTCATCATCAAGTATCTTGTCAAGCTGCGTCCACTTTGTATCCTTACCAGATTTCAAGACGTTGAGCGCTTGAAGCTCCAAGCTCTTGAGCGTTTCAACTTCGATTTCGAGCTGTTCGATTGACTCCGCGGAGGTTGCGGTGGTCGAAATCGTTTCCTCGAAATCCTCAATGTCCTCTTCGCTGTATTCATCGATATTAGAAAGAATTTCGTCGCCGAGCATTTTATCGCGGGACGAAAGATCGTGCTTCTTCCCTCGCGCAATCAAACGTGCTTCATCGAGTTCATTTTCAAGACGCTCACGGCGGCGTTTCAAAGACTGGTAGATTGCGGCG
This sequence comes from Parvularculaceae bacterium UBA4496, assembly GCA_002388885.1. GTDB lineage: Bacteria > Pseudomonadota > Alphaproteobacteria > Caulobacterales > Parvularculaceae > Hyphococcus. The sequence goes on from DGNI01000193.1 coordinate 20,751, forward strand.
GGAGACGACGCTAAGCGACGCTGCAGGATTTGCAGCGCGAAACCGACGTTGTTTTTCTTCTTGCCATCTTCTTCGGCAAACCTCTGTACTCGGTTCATCTCGTCGCGAACGTATTCGGTCACGGCAGCGTACAGAGAAGCCTCTTCGTCGGAGAGTTCGTAGTGAACCGTGTAGGCTCGGCGCTCAGGAAAGAGCGGTGTTCCGTCAAACTTTAAGAGCTCTTCCTTTGTAAGGCGCCGCATCATGTCCTCGGTGTCAGCGTAGTGAACACCGTCCCGGAAACGTCCTTCGAAGCGATCGCCATCCAACAATGCCATAAAGAGCTGAAAGTCGGCTTCTTTGCCGTTGTGTGGAGTTGCCGACATAAGAAGCAGGTGTCGGCAGATTTGCCCGAGCTTCTCTCCCAATAGATATCGTTTGGTTCTTTTGACTTCGTTCCCGAAATAGCTTGCTGACATCCTGTGAGCCTCGTCGGAAATGATAAGGTCCCATTCCGTGGATCGAATAAGCTTTTCCTGAAGCTCATCGTTGCGCGCGAGTACGTCCAGGCGCGCGATCAGGTGGTTCTTGTCATTAAAAGGATTGCCGGAGCGCGAGTGCTCAATCATATCGCGCGTAAGGATATCAAATTCGAGATTAAACTTCTCGCCGAGTTCGTCTTGCCACTGTTCCACCAAGCTTCCCGGGGCCACCACAAGGCAACGCTCCAAATCACCGCGCGCTACCAACTCTTTGATAAGTAGCCCCGCCATGATGGTCTTTCCTGCACCGGGGTCGTCGGCCAACAGGAAGCGGAGAGGTTGCCGAGGTAGCATCTCGCCGTACACAGCCGTAATTTGGTGCGGGAGTGGTTGAACTAGACTTGTGTGGATAGCAAGGTAAGGATCGAAATGGTGCGCGAGCTTGATCCTGTGTGCCTCCGTCACCAGCCTAAGCAACTCTCCATTCGCATCAAACGAGAATGCGGAGCCTGTGTTCGCGACACGGAGAGTATGCTCTTCGTCACGGTAAACGATACGATCTTGCACACCGCCGTTCGGGTCTTCGTAAACCACCTTTACAGCTTGGTCACCGAACCATTCGACGTTGACGATCTTGGCGTTCCCCGAAGCGGAAAGGCCCTCGATCAATGCACCAGATTTGAGGTCTTCAAGTCGCGCCTTCTTTGCTTTTGACATAAGTTAACCTTTCCAAATCCGGCTTGGACGCCAACAAACAATAAGAACCCTCAATTCATCTCGGAGTAATCCGCCCGACATGAACGCGTATGCGGTCTTTCGCTCATGATTCTGGGGAAAGCTCTTCATTGCGCTACTACCCCGACGGCGGGTGCTACCGTGCCGAGCTCGCTGGGCGGCGCAGATGCTTTTACGAGGGCATTGTGCAATTCATCAGGATTGGCAGCAACGATATGCTGTCTTCGAGGGTCTTCTTTCTCTGGATAACCGAGAAGGCCCAGACGCTTTAATGCGTAAAACAGCATCGCAATTCTTACGGTAATGACGCCATTGCCGCCGACAAAACCGTAGTCTTTGCCTACTACAAGCTTTTGACTTTCAGTTAGTCCAGGATGAGCAATGATCTGAATGTCGAAGTACTCGTGCCATAGACTGTCGTCCTTGCCGAGGGCACCAGGCGCAGCCATCTTTCCTACGGATAAAATTCGGGGAAGCAGGAAGTCTTTGAACTGACCTTGCAAATGGCAATAAGCCCGCACGTGCCAGCGGAAGCCATCATAGCCGAACGCGTGCGGAGTGATCCTACGCCATAGCGGATCTGGCCGATCAGGACTCATCGACTGGTACTCAATGTCGATAGACTTCCTTTCCCGAGCAGACTGCAGAACTGCTCTGAGAACGGAAAAATCGATGTCTCTTCTTGGTGTGACGGCAATATCCGCTGCGGGCATAATGCCAATCCAAGATTCATCTACGAGTCCGGAGTCTTCAGTTACGGATCGCAGTCTCGATAAATACACGTATGGGTCCGGCTCAAGGTAACGCAAAGTAAAGTCTGATTGCGCGACATACCGTTTGCCACGCGTGTCATACTCCATATTGCCGGGGGCGCGCTCTTGATACAGGCTCAGGTCCTTCGATGCCTGTGGCACCGACACTCCGAAAGTCTCTATGATATCGCCGCGATTAATCGAGCCCTCCCAAAAGAGGCGAAACTCGATGAACTCCAATCGCTGCTCGACGCCCCACCTTAAGCCACCTGCCTTCTTCATATATTCGCTCAGCGCGCTCCCGTGTGTATATAAACTATATTGACCCCTGCGGCCATTGCGTATATAAACTATACGCATTAAATATCAACGTCAAGCCGAAAGGAAAACACGATGCCCGATAGATACGTAACGAAGCACCCGAAGGGTTGGGCGGTCAAAGCGCCTGGGAGAGAACGAGCCAGCAGCGTTCACGGTACTCAGCGCGAGGCTGAGAAGGCTGCTAAGCGCACAGTACACAACCTCGGCGGAGGCGAAGTGAGAATCCGGGGGCGCAATGGCCGCTGGCGGGATTCGGACACCGTAGCGCCCGGACGTGATCCGAATCCGCCGCATGACAAGAAACACTAGCGGCGGAACCAATCCTGTGACGGCCCGCACCGGAAAAAAAACAGACCGATGTTCACCCTGCCAAAGCGTGGACATGCTCGCCTGGAACGCGGGGGCTCATTCGATTGCAGCGACGGGAGGCTCCTTTGAAACACATTGAACTACTCAATCAGTTCCGAGAGGAGGTTTCAAAGCTCGCACTGGAGATCGAAAGCTCCACAGCGATGGGCCATTTCGATATCAATAAGATCTGTGAAGACCTCGTTTGCGGCCTCATTCGCGAACTTTATGGATTCGACGGCCTACGGAATCTCAATGCGGAAGAAAAACAAAACTTTCCGGGAATTGACCTTGCTGACGACGGCGCGCGTGTCGCGATTCAGGTTACGTCTGATAGGTCTTTGGACAAAATAAAGGATACGTTGGCTAAGTGCGTCACATACAAGCACTACGAAAAATACGACCGTATAATTGTTTACATCCTTACAAAGAAACAAGCCTCATATTCTGCTGACCCTATCAATGCCATTTGCGCAGACAAGTTCGACTTCAGTGCACGAAATGACATACTGGATTCGCGAGATATCTCTACGAAGGCTGCGGCTGCCGAACCCAACAAACTCAAATCAGCCTACGAATTGCTTTTGGCGTATATGCGCGGCAGCGATGTCGGACTCGCTGACGAGGATTTTGATCCCCCACAGGAGCCGGAGGAAGAACTCAGCACGAACCTGGTTGAATTGTATTTTCCACCCACACTTTTTATCGCCGAAATCCGCCCAGAACTTCTTGAGAGTGCAAAAGGCCGGAAGCTCAAAAACCACCGCAAGGCTATTAAAGATCATTGTCGAAAAAACGGAATCGGCACCCCGTCAGATTTTGAAGCGAGCGGCGGACGGTTGATCACATTTCATGATCTTGAGGCCGATGATTGCCCATTTAGGCCGTTGATAGATGAGGGCACAGTCGAGCCTCTTGCCCCGAGCGATTACTATGGGATCGACGAGCCGCATGAACGGATTTTCAAGTCACTTTTGCGGTTTGTGCTTCAACAAAAGCTCTACCGGCATGGCGTTCTTTGGCAACACAATGAGGGAAAGTTCATTTTCCTTCCGCACAAGCCCCATCAGAATAAACGAACAGAAGCTTGGGTTGGCCAGAAAGCATCGTCGAGAATGGTTTTTGAGCGCAAGTTCAAGACCGCTAAGAAGGGCGAAGTTCTGTCTACGCGCCATTTTGCCTTTAGCGTGGACTTCCTGCTTCACGACGCTGAGTGGTATGTATCACTGACACCTGACTGGTTCTTCAGCTACGGTGATGATTACCGACGCTCCATATACGGAGACAAACCTTTGGCAGGGTTGAAGCGTATGGAAAAGAATCGTTCAGTCTATGATCAGTTCCGATTTCTTGCCTCTTGGCTGGAGAGCATCGACAGAGAGGACCTGTTCTCAGACGACTCCGAGTCGTCATCTCCTTCCCTCAGCTTTTCGTCCCCACTGAAGATAACGGGAGGACGGTCGCTGGATGAGCAGCTTTGGGAGCCATTGCATGTTCCCGCCGAAGATGTGGGTCAAGAGAGGCTTGGTGCGTTTTGAAACTCGACTTCCTACCAGAGCCACGCCTCATTTTTGCCAATGGTGAGCACATATGTCCGCGCCGAGGCATTGCCACCTATGGGGTCTTTGATCAAACCCAGGATACGCGCCGGAGCGAGGTGCATGTTGGAGGTGTCGGTTCCTCCGAATGCATGGAGATGCTTGGAGACTGGCTGGAACGTTGCAAGGCAGGTATTGAGGCACCGAAAGATGCCAAGCAGGAAAGGCTGAAACTTCCGTTTTGTGGCTTTAACAAGGATGCGGGTTTTGGTGCCGATCTCAAGTTTTCTGATGGTCTGAGCCGTTCTATTAGAAATTCAGATATTGCCGAAATTGTCGCGATTGCATCTCGGATTGAACGCGTAGAAGCGGCAGTCGAACTCTATCTGGAAAACATAAAGTTCCTCGCACAGAACCGACACGTTGATGTGATTATCTGTGTGATTCCTGAGAAGCTCTACAAAGTCATCTCAACCGAAGGAGCGGGCGCGGAAGAAACACTGGACGATGCCGAGCAGAGTGAGGAGCTGAATTTTCGTCGCTCGCTGAAGGCACGCGCGATGCCCTTGGGAAAGCCTCTTCAACTCATAAGGCAAGTAAACATTGATAAGACAAAGTCGGCAGGTCAGCAGGATGATGCCACCAAGGCGTGGAACATCTGTACCGCATTATACTACAAGTCCGGACCGACGATTCCCTGGAAGCTAGAACAGGAGTCGTCTCGTGGGACTTCGTGTGCCGTCGGTATAGCGTTCTATCGCAGTCGCGACAGGCAAACGCTTTGCACCAGCCTTGCGCAAATATTCGATGAACTTGGGAATGGGCTAATCCTGCGCGGCACCCCCGTCGATATCGATAAAGATGATCTTTCCCCACGCTTGTCGACCCAACAGGCCTATGATCTGATCAAAGCTGCTTTGAAAGAGTACCGGGTCGCGATGCGGAATTTTCCGGCGAGGTTGGTCATTCACAAATCGTCCAACTTCACCGCGGACGAGCTGGACGGCATCGAGTCGGCTGCTCGCGATCTACACATAGATGCCGTCGATTTTATCACGATCCTTGACTCACGGTTGAGACTGTTTCGTGACGGCAATTACCCACCTTTCAGAGGAACACTCGCGCACGTCGAGGACAATAGGCTCCTTCTCTATTCGCGAGGTTCAGTTTGGTATTACCAGACCTATCCTGGGATGTATGTGCCACAGCCGATTGAGTTGAGAATTGTCAAATCGGAAGAGTCTCCGCTGCTCATTGCCCGAGAGATTCTGGGACTAACCAAGATGAATTGGAACAACACGCAGTTTGACGGCAAGTACCCTGTTACCTTGGGGTGCGCCCGAAAAGTCGGTGAGATAATGAAATATTTGTCCGAAGCCGATGTCCCGCAAATCCGCTATGGGTACTACATGTAGGCGGCATGATGAGACTCACTAAATCGGATTTCATTAGCTTCCTTCAATGTCCAAAATCGTTTTGGTTACTTAATCGGCACCCTGATGATTACCCGTACGGTGAATTCTCGGCTTTCCTGCAGAAGATCACCCGCGAAGGATACGAAGTAGAACGCTATGTACGAGAATTCTTTGGAGCCGATGCGGATAGAGCGGTCAGCTTCCAGCGTGTTTTTGAAACTGAGGACGGGCTTTTTTCCCGCGCGGACGCGTTCGAAGAATCTCCGGACGGGCGGTTCATCCTCTACGAAATCAAGTCATCGACGAGCGTGAAGACGGATGCTGCGCACAACCATCTCAAAGACGCCTGTTTTCAGAAGATTTGTGCGCAAAGGGCGGGTCAGCAGATCGATGCAGTGTTCATCGTTCACCTCAATGGAGAGTATGTTCGAGACGGAGATATCGATCCCGCATTGATGCTTACATTCGTCGATGAGACTGACCGTGTGGCAGCGATAGAGGGCGAAACAGCAGCAGAGATCGACCAGGCCTTGTCCTTACTGGCTTTAGACGAACTGGATCGGGCGGGCTGTTCCTGTCTCTACAAGTCTCGTACGCATCATTGCGATACGTTCGGGTTGTTCAATCCGGATATTCCGAAGCCTTCAATCTACAGTCTTCCACGACTCAGCGAGAAGAAACGGACCGAGCTCGTCAACGAAGGTGTCTTCGACGTCCTCGATATTGGATCAGGTTTCCAACTAACGCCCAACCAATCCGTTGTCGTTACAGCAGCACAGGCGGGTACGCCTGTAGTTGATGTAGAGGCCATTCGCGCATTCTTGTCCGAATGGCAGTTTCCTCTCTACTTCTTCGATTATGAAACGTATGCGTCAGCCGTCCCTCTGATCGACCGCACAAGCCCGCATAAGCACTTTCCCGTGCAGTATTCGCTGCATGTTCTTCGTGAGGACGGTACACTTGAGCATCATGAGTATCTTGAGCGGGAAGCCCGCCTGCCTGACCGTCTACTGGCAAAGCTAAGCGGCGAGATCGGCCTAGAGGGCAGCATCGTGTCCTGGCACGCTTCGTTCGAGAAAACGCGCAACAAAGAAATGGCAGAGCTGCTTCCCGAGTTTGCCGACTTTCTCATCGGTGTAAACGAGCGCACCGTAGACCTCGAAGATGTTTTCAAGAGATCGTATGTCGATGCCCGGTTTGACGGTTCTACATCGATCAAAAAAATCCTTCCCGTCATTTGCCCTGAACTCAACTACCAACGCATGGATGTTCATGACGGCGCATCAGCTATGGAAGCGTGGGAAAAAATGATCCGCGCCGAGGGAGAGGAAGCCGACAAGATCGCGAAAGCGCTTCTTTCTTACTGTGAGCTGGATACGCTTGCGATGGTCGAAATCTACAAGTTTCTTGTCGAAGGTCTGCCGCCCCATCCTCCGTCAAGACCACGCCCCTCGCTTTAGGCTTCGGGCGAAAGCCATGGCCCGTGACTCGGCTCCGCCAGTAGTCTCCCCTTCTACCATCGGCGCGGGCGTTCACTGATGCCTATCCGCGGCTCCGCTTTTGCACGCATTGCCGACAAAAGGCGACAGACATCCTTTGGCAATCAGGGGCCATATCAATATGCATTGCGTCTTCATTCTGTTGATCGCCCATCTCGGCAGGCGATCTATGCCAACAACTGACGATAGCCCTTTTCCATCATGAACCTCCCCCGTCGGATTGATCGCCTGACGCGGTCAATCAAATACCCTCCCTCTGGCGCCCAATCATCGTTGACTATCTGTTCACCGTACAGTGCGACCGCAATATCCCGCATCGGAGTTTTCCGAAGCCAAAGATCAAGCGCGGTAAGCACTTCGCCAAGGCGCGCGCTTTTGGCGTCTGGCTTGAAGAACGATTCTGCAAACTCACGCTCACTGTACAGATGAAACAATCGACGCATTGCGAGCAACTGGCGTTCAATATTTCTGGCCGGCGCAATTTGAGGAATAATCGCCCGCCCTCCGCTCGAAAACTCTCCGCCTATGCAATTTATCTGAATTTGCTTTGGACCCATTTTAAGAAGCAATTGTGGCGTCTGATCTGGCCCGGTCAGCAGAATTTTATCACACTTAAATTTCTCCAACTTCAGCACATTGTCTTCTGGCTCATCGGCAGGCGAATTAACAATTCTTGCATCAATGATATCAACGGACAGATCGCGCGCCCAAAAAACTATCGTATTATCGATTGGACGATCGCAACGGTCGCAATAAAGAACCCCAAAACCTTCCGTCGATTCCTCCTCACCGGCCGTGACAACCGTTACGCTCGCTACACGTTTGCTAGTAGGAGTCCCATTTCTTCCGGCATCGACAGCAGAAACAAATTTGGGGTTTCGCCGAAGAAACTCGAAAGCCCATTCTGTAGATGTTCGCCCCTCGCCGTCTGCGAGAGGCGTATTTTCTAGCAGCGCTTGTTGAACCGCTCTTTCCACGTTTCCAAGGCCTCAAACCCGTTCAAATGGCTTTCCCGTTGATATTGTTAATGCATTTTTTCCTTCGCGAAAAGAGGAAGGCAGTGGAACATCACTTATAATTGCGATATAGGTTTTGGTGGCCTGTGTGCTTCGTGAAAAATTCCTGTTTTTGTTGGATTTTTCGGGTACCGCGAGGTCAATTAGCTGGCTGCTTGGAAATAGACTATGAATAATCCGCTTCGTAAAAAGAGTAACATAGATTTGATATCTGAAATTCACCCCACCAGCAATGGCGCGCCAGCCACCCTGGAACTGCCGGCATCGGCGTGGATGAGCGCTTTGGATCATCCAAGTCACAGCGCCGAGCCAACTGAAGGGCACTGGGCGTTCTTGAAAAACGCAAGCGGGTCCCTTCGAGAAACCCTGCGGCACGTCGTTGGATGCAAATGGGAGGGGGCTCTCTACAAGCTTGACGGCCATTTGCGTGCTGATCTTTGGAGCAAAGGCGCCGTCCCAGCGCCGGCGACAGTTCGCGCGACAATTTATTTTCCTGAATC
>DGNI01000193.1:29382-31831 GCA_002388885.1 Parvularculaceae bacterium UBA4496
ATACAGGCGGCGTTTCGTGAAAATGAATTGAGCCTTAATTCCAGACGTCTGAAGCATGGACTCCTCGTCCAGGCCTTTACTTTGGCGCTGCGCGCAAGAATTAGAGTCGCGTCAGACGAAACGCCGGTCGATCTCCGAAGAGCGGTCAGCTTATTCCGTCAAGAACTGCTTCTGCTCGACAAGGCGATGCCGAGCGCGGAAATCTTTCAGACTGGCGTCGTTGCGGCCGCGCTGATTTGCCTGACGCTCTATCCAAAGCACGAGCTTTTCTTCGAAAAGCTGGCTCAGGAAAAAGGCAACAAACGCGACGGGTTAATGGACCCTGTGGAATGCGTTTTAAGCCTAGTCGAAAAAATCCGGAACCAGGGAACTGCATCGATTGATGCTGTACAGGAAGATTTATGCGCGCGAACAGTGCGCGCTTTTCTGGCCCATATGCGCGGCGACCCGGAAATTTTTGAAGGTCGGGTCAACAATACAATGAAGCGGTACTGGTTCAAACGCATGATTCAGGGCGTTGATCTTGATGCCTATGTGCAGCGGGCTCGGCGAAAGAAAAAGATCGCCGACAAGAGTAACTTGTAAGCGGGACGGCATGGGATGCGGGAACGCGAGAAAGCCGGCACGCCGGCGCCGGTTGAAAGGCGCGCATTAACCCGCCTTGTTGCGGGCTCGCTCCTCCTTGCGCTGGTAATTAGCGCCTTCTTTCCACCAGACGCCAGAGCGCAACAAGAACGCACCGTCGAAGCAGTTATTCTTCGACCTGCCCCAAACCCGACTTTCGATGAGATATTTGACGCCATTGAAATGGGCGTTCGGTCGCGGGAACCGACGCTTTCGATAACAGAGCGCCGGCTGAATGCTTTCGCATCGGCGCAAGCGATGCGAAACGATATTTCCTCGGATGCGCCCGAGATTGTTTTCACGCTCGGCCGGCAAGCAGACGAATCCTATCGAAGCAGCGGCCTGGATATCCGCCAAGTGGTGGGCGGACTTGATATTGAGCCGGGACTGGGAAGCCGAGACGGCGTCTCCCTTACCGCGGATCCCGTATTCCTGCTCAGCCGATTGAAAACGCTTATGCCGGAAAAACGGCGAATAATCGTAGTTTATGATCCTTCAAAAGACCGTTGGCTCATTGAGCGCGCCAAAGAGATATCGGCTTCTATCGGGGTCACAATCGTCGCCCATGAAGCAACGACCCTCTCAGAAGCTTCAAATCACTACTGGAATATCCTGAAATACGGCAACCCCGAAACCGATGTTTTGTGGCTTCTTTCCAACCCGTCATTTGTGTCAAACAGCAATCTACCACGCCTCGTCGAAGAGAGCTGGCGGCGTAATTTTACGATCATCAGTAACAATATCGATCATGCGCGCCGCGGAGCGTTGATTGCTATTTATCCTGATCTTGAGGCGATGGGCGCCCAACTTGCCGATCAAGCCATCGCAATTACTGAGAATCCTAACAAGCGCCCGGAGGTCCAACCGCTCGGCGCAGTAAAATTCGCCGTCAACAAGCGGATCGCAAATCATTTGAACGTCTCTATCTCGGCGCAGGATGAGCGATCCTTTGATCTCATCCTGGGGGAGCGATGAGCACGATGTTCAATCGTTTCCGCCAGATGCGAATTAGCCGTCAACTCTCCATCACTGCCGGAGCCAGCATCATTCTATTCTCGATTACTCTGACGGCTATAGCCTCTACCTTGATTTCGCGTCAGCTCAGAGACAACGCCGTTACTGACGCTCGGCTGCAGACCGAGCAATTCGCTGAACGCTCTGTCTTCGCGTTTCTCGTAGAAGACCTGACTGTCGCGGAAGAGGCGATTGGGAGCATCACCGCATTCCCCAATATCGACGATGCGAGGCTGATTAGAGCCGACGGCGAGACGCTGGCAAGATACAATAATGGCCACGCTATCAATGACACGGACAACCCAATCCGTCATCTCACAGATATACGGGAGTCCTCTGAGTATTGGATTGTCGCCGCGCCGGTTATGTCCTCTCCCGAATCCAACGATTTAGATAGCGGATCGGTCAACGCGGAATATCTTGGTTCAGTTGTGCTGGCGTTCTCGAAATCGCCGGTGCGCGAAACTATTCGTACAATCTGGATCATCAATGGATTGGCGGGATTAGCCGCCGCCGGCATATTCCTGGCTCTATTATCTTTCCAGATGCGTGTGCTGACCGATCCATTGAGATCGCTAAGTTCCACGATGTCGAATGGCGGACGTGACGCGCCGCGTAAGCGCGCCAGAATATTTGGATCCAAGGAGATTCAGGAAATAGCCGCGATCTATAACCAGCTTATGGATGAGATCGAGAAATCTCAGGCTGCGCTAGAGTCAGAAGTAGCGATCCGAACGCAGGAGCTTAAAACCGCCCGCGATGCAGCGTTTGCCGCCAATCGGCAGAAGTCCGAAATTATGGCCGCGGTTAC
>DGNI01000193.1:31864-36568 GCA_002388885.1 Parvularculaceae bacterium UBA4496
TAGAAGAGCTGGAATTCGCGGTCGAAGACGACGCCGCCCACCGCTCACGGGAACAACTTTCAAATATTCTCGGACGCGCACATGAACTCTTAAACCGCATCACCCAGATGCTTGATCTGGCCCGCGCAGAAGCGGGAAAGTTCGACCTTAGTCTGGTCGAAACCGACATCAGTGCTCTGCTTCACGATGCCCAGAAGTCGATCCTGCCGCTTGCTGCAGAAAGGAACAACAAGTTCACTGCCGAAATCGACTGTCCGGTGGCTATTTTGATCGACCGCGATAAGTTTCAGCAGATCGCGCTTAACCTTATGACGAACGCCTGCAAGTTTACGTACAATGGCGAGATATATCTCAGATGCAAAGGTCGCCCGAACCGGCTATTATTGGAGGTCGAAGACACGGGCGTCGGTATCGCTGAAAAGGATATTGATTCTGTCTTCGAACCTTTCCGCCAGGTCGATATGAGCGCCAGTCGCGCATTTGGCGGAACCGGGCTTGGCTTGGCTATCTCACGACAATTTGCAAAATTAATGGGTGGCGAGATTGATGTTCGCAGTGAGCTTGGTGCGGGATCTGTATTTACAGCTACAATTCCGCTGCCAATTAAGCTGGGCGCCTATGGCGCAAAATAAGTTGAATATCTCTGTCCGGCATAAGCGTCACGCCGACTTTATCGCCCACCGTTTGATCATCGACCAGTCTAAACTCAAATTTCTGCGCGCATCTTCCAATTGTCATTATCAATTCCATAAGCGCCAAATGCATACCGATGCACTTTCGCGCGCCGCCACCAAAGGGAAAAAACGCAAATTGGTGCTGCGGGCTTTTACTCCCCGACTCAAACCGATCCGGATAGAATTTATCCGGTTCCTCCCAATACTCCGTCTGCCTATGCGTCACCGCGGGTGAAAGTATAACTGTTGCATTCTTTCTCAGAGGGCATCCCTGAACCAGTTTTGTTTCGCTGGACGCGCGCCGTTCCAAAGCGTAGGCCGGCGGCTTCAATCTTAATGTCTCCATTACAAACGCATGCGTGAAAGGTAATCGCTCAGCCTCATCAAAATCCGGCAAGTGCGATTCCGAAAGTTCTGATGCCTCCGCAGCAATTCGGTCCGCAAAGTTCGGATGCGACGCAAGATAATAGAATGCCCATACTAACGCATTTGCAGTCGTTTCTAAGCCGGCAAAAAAGAATGCTGTCGCCTCATCGCGCACTTCCTTCTCGCTTAATTGATCGCCATCTGACGACTTGAGCAAACGGAATTGATCGATAAGAGTTGAAGTAGGTTGGGCGGTGCTGCTTGTGATAGAATGGTCAACTATGTCGTTAAACTTTTTCAAGGCGTTCCTAAATTTTTTGCCTTGCGCAAGTTTTGAGTTCTGAACTGAGCCCCTTAGAACAAAACTTCGACAGAAGACACCAAACAAAGCCTCATTGATACTGGTCACGACTTCGGCGGCGGCTTGCGCGCGCTCCGGCGACATATCTTCGCCAAACATGATCGTTGTCATGATATCGAGAATGAGGTGGTTTGCCTCTGTCGTTATATTGACGACAGATCCTTCTGCATCTCTGTGACTCCATCTTTCAACCAACAAATCAACATTTGAGTTTATGATCGGACGCCATGCCTGAACTGATTTCTTCATAAACAACGGCTGCAGCAGTTTTCGTTTTCGGCGCCAGTCAGCGCCATTTTCTAGCGCTAACGAGTCGCCAAACGCCACTTTCATTGAGGATGTAAGAATTCCTTTCGTAAATTCGGGCTCGCCTCTTGTCAGGACTTCTTTCACGCCGTCAGGCGAAGAAACCAAATAAGCGTTTGAAGTCATTATTTTGAATTCAACTGGCCGATCATCTCGCTCGGCAAACCTTCTGAGCGATCCGATAAGATCGTTTGCCAAAGCAGGAAGCTGGCCTAGAAATGGCCAGCCCTTTATGAAATATGGCCTGTCTCTTTCTGATGACGATCCACCATTTGCGCTCGTACGCTTCACCTAGACACTCCAATTCGAGCAATAATCTTTCGACCTTCAAGGGGAATATCATCAGTTGGAAAAATCAGATTCGGGCTGGGTTCGAGAGCCCGCTTGTCTAACAAATTCGTTGCAGCGACCCGCACAAAGAGACCCGTAATTTGCCGTGGTCTGTATTCCAATGACAAATTGGCGAGCGCATATCCGTTTATAGGCGGGCGGATGTCTGATACCGCACGAGATCGATTTCCGACATACTTGACGCCAATCAACCCTGACCATTCAGGCGTCATCATCCAGCGTCCTTCAGCATATAACAGGTGTTGCGGGACGCCGCTAACCCGTTGGCCTGAATCTCGAAGCTCAGCGCTTTGGTAGGCATAGCTCGTTCTCACACTAACATTATCATTTACCTCCAATCGCCCTTCGAACTCAAAACCGGCCCCTCGTGTGCCGCTCGTGTTTTCGAAAGTCGGTATCCCGGTGCCTGGAGAAGAGACGACCTCGATCAAGTCGTTGGTCCAGTAGGCATACCCTGTAACTGACGTTTCAAACGCGTCAGACCATCGCTTTTCCAGAACGATTTCCGCTGTGTCTATCATTTCCGGCTCTAAGTTCTGGTTGCCTCTCGCGATCTGTCCTGATCCTTCTGTCTCCTCCAAGAACGTAGGCGCTCGGAATGCGCTTCCGTAAAGCGCCTTGACGGTAAGTGTTGGATTTGCGTTCCAAACCACTGATGCGCGTGGATTGATCGTCAAGCCGAAATTAGAGAAATGATCGAACCGGACGCCAAGCGTCACAGTCCAGTCCGGGGCCACTGACCATTCATCTTGCAAGAGTCCGAATACATTCGTTCTCGAATCGGCAAAGGCGTTTGGAAGGACGCCCAGCTCGTCGGTTGTAAGAAATCCGGGCCCAGGCAATAACACACCGCCGGGACCTTGAAGAAAGTTGCGGCGATCCACAATATTCGTGGCTTCTTGATATGTAACACCGAAACCTGCCTTTAGCTTGTGAGCATTTCCTGGCGCATACAGAATTTCGGCGCGCCCACGATATTCCGTGAGGTCAAAATCGATTTGGTTCAAAACGCCGTTCGGAAAAAAACCAAATGCACCCGGCGGGTTCGATTGAAAGAATGCTTTGAAGTCTTCTCTGAAGAAGCTCGCTGTCGCCATCATCTCCAAATTCTCGGAGAGGGCTGTTTCGAATGTCAGATCCGAAGAGAAAAGATGAAGATCCCTTTCGCCAACAGGATCGAGTGCGAATGCGACGCCAGCTCCATTTTGGGCGTCTATGATGCCCTGATAAGCGGCTCGCCAGGTGAAGCTGTCTCCAAAGCGAAAATCGCTTCGCGCGTTGATATCGGTTCTACCAAGGCTAATGCCGCCGGGCGCTAATGATGCACTCGTGCTAAACAGTTGGTCGAGGAAAGTCTGCACGTCGGCCTGCACGATTGGATCGTCGCCATTGGTGGTTTGCACTTCGAATGAAAGCGCCGCTTCAAAGCTGTCTCGAATTATTCCGCTTTGAATCCAGCCTCCATAGGTACTGAAACTTCCACCCAAAGCGCCGACCGAGAATGGGCCGATTTCCTGAGCAGTCTTTGTAATGATGTTTATCGTGCCGGCAAAAGCATCCGCGCCATAAAGCGCTGAGCCCGGGCCCCGTACAATTTCAATGCGGGAAATATTTTGAACCGGTAAAGTCCAACCGAGCGGCCTGCCGCCCTGCACGGCGTCGCCGATGGGGGCGCCGTTGATCATAACCAAAACGTGCGGGTTTACTTCCGACGCTATGGATCGAATTACATATATGCTGTCATGCGCCCGGTTTTTTGATATGTGCAAACCGGTTACGGTAGCGAGCACTTCTTCGATTCTGGTCGCGCCGAGCGCTTCAATGTCCTTCGCTGTAATTACTGTAGCGACGGCCGGCGCTTCGGAGATCGGCTGCTCGTAACCGACCGCCAAACTGAACATTTGATCCCCGCCAAGCGATTGAACCAAGTCACTTTCCTGTGCGAACACCTGTCCAGACAGGAAAGCCATGAACACTGCCGAAATTGCTTTCTTTGAATTATTTATCTTGTACGTCATTCAACACCTCCACCCATTCATCGTCGGTTAAATCCTGCGGCGCGCCGGCAAGCATGGCGTCCAGCTGCATCGCGGCGCCGGACGTATTTCCCTGACGCAAACTGATTGATGCGGCGGTCGCCCGATGCGCGTTCTCACGCGCGGCGGCGCGCATTTCATCGATTTCCCGGTCGGCGCGCGCCAGCGCCATTTCCTGGAACAAGCTTCGGCAAAGCGCGCGAAGAACATTGATGTCGAATGGTTTCTCCACGAACTCATTGGCGCCGAGGAGCATCAGGTTCGAATGGCGGCTTTGCGAAGCGTGCGCGGTGACAATGATGACCGGCTGCTTCGGATTAACAGCGAGAATTTCCTTGAGCACTTCCTCCCCTGGCAACGCCGGCAACATGAGGTCAAGCAGGACGAGATCGTGGCGCATTTCTTTCCATGCAGAGAGGCCCTTGGCGCCATTGACAGCGATTTCGACCTTGTAGTCAGCATCGAGCGCGCGGCGTGCGGTTTCGGCGGCGTCCGGATCGTCTTCAATGATCAGGACGCTGGACCGCCGCCGCTGATCGATCGCCGCCTGAACGATGCGAGGAATCGCATCGGGTTCGGCCAGCGAAGCCGTTGCAGCGTTCAGGCTTTT
>DGNI01000193.1:36608-38722 GCA_002388885.1 Parvularculaceae bacterium UBA4496
GCGCAAAAGCGCCCTGAGCGGATGATCTTGGCGAGACGCCAGCAATCGCAATCCTCCAGGTGATCCTGAATAATCGCGCAGTGGAACGGTCTGCGGCGCAGCCGGTCGATGAGAGCGCGTCCGGTCTCGCAATAAATCGTCTTGAATCGCTCTTCCCAAAACGCGGCCGAGGCAGGCGCGGCGAGCGGCCTTAAAATGTCGGAGGCGATAACAATCGCCTGCTTTGTATCCTTTAATGGTGCAGGAACCATGCTACCCCCTGCCCGAAACAAGACTGTGGAAATTTTTGTAAAGACAAGCGCTTTGATCAAGTATTCTGAAGCAGAACCTCCAATCGAGGTGCGCCGCTTTCCTGTTATGCTTGCGTTTTTCGCACTGGCGAATAGATGACATTTCTGTGATCGGCATGACTGTCTCCTAGCGGCCCGGTCCGCTGCGCGTTCGTCCGAAATTCCAGTTGACGCGCCCGCGCTCCATGACGCCCTCGATGAGCCGGCCCCTGCGCGCCTCCATGACTGGCCGCCACGGGACCAGCGTAAATTCCTTCGATTTTTCGAGCACCGCGAAACGCCCAGTTGGAAGGTCGAGCCGCTCAGTGAAGCGGCCCTTGATGGTCTCGCCGTCTTCGGTTGGAACAAATGTCTTGCCGAGCCTATGCCCTAGCGTTTCAGCGTGCGCATTCATGGCGGCGGCGGCGCTCGCTGCGAGCTTGTCCTGATCGATGGAAAAGCCGTTTTCTTTTTCCTGCGCCAGACCTTGCGCAAGAAGCCAGTTGCGGCGCGATGCAAGCGCCTTCTGAACTGCACTGCCGAACCCAATCGCGCCGTGACTGTCTTCGCCCTTCTCGATTGCTTCATCGAGAAAGGTCCGCACCGGCGCCGTCTTCAGCGCATCAAGACCGACCCATGACAACGTCCGCAGCCGCGCCGGCGCCTTCGCCGCCTCAAACTGCACTGTACGTTCAAGAAAATCGGCCGGAATGCGCCATGTCCCATCGGCCAGGCGCTCGCCAATGCCGGCCCGGCGCAACGCTTCGAGGCGGCGCTTGTGCGCAAGCCGGTATTCAGAGCTGGCGGAAGGGTCATGACGCGCGTGCAATGCATCTGAATAAATCCCGTCATGGCGCACGGCGATTTCAGCGATGGTGCGGTCGGATTTACGCGGCGCCGCTGAGGCCAGCGAGGCTTCGACTATCGCGCCTTCGGGCGGCGCCGTTCCGGGGGCGCCGTCAAAGGTTACATGCCACTGGTTTCCATCGGCGCCGTCGAGCGCCAGAAAGCGCTTGTCATGCGCGTCGTCCGCAGCGCCTTCGCCGACCACGCGTCCGACTAGGCGCGGCGGCGAACCTGCAGCTCCGAATTCGCGCAGTTTCGCGGGTTCGAATTGAAGCCCCATGGCCGCGCCCATGGAGCGGACAATATCGCCGCGACGGCCCGCTTCCCGCAGCGTTTCTTCGAGGTCCGGCGCGAGCCGCCAGCCGTCCTTTTCGCGAGCAGCGAGCCGCATTTTTTCGAGCGTTCTGAGGCGCGCCAAAAGCAGCTTCGATTGAAAGCGTTCATAGGCCGTCCGCCCTCGCGACGGCGCCACCATGCCGTCTATGGCCGCTCCGCAAAGCTTGCGGTCGAGTGACGTGAAGCGCTCCTTGTCGATTTCCGCGTGGCGGCTGCGGGCGATTTCGAGATCACGTCTCGGCCCCAATTCGAGCGTCGCGATTTCCTCGGCGCGCTTGCGAAAACCGTGGGTGATATAGTCCCGCGCGATAACGAGATCGCGGCCCTGATCGTCGCGCCCGCGCAGGACGATATGCACATGCGGGTGGTCGGTGTCGTGATGGTTGACCGCAACCCAGTCGAGGCGCGTTCCAAGATCGCGCTCCGCCGCCGCCATGACGGCGCGCGTATAGCTATTAAGATCGTCGAGCTCGCCCGCGTCTTCCGGCGACAGGATGATCCGGAATTGATGGCGGTCGCTCCGCCCCTCCTCAAGAAAGGCCTTGCCGTCCGCTTGGTCGCGATCCGGGCCGTAGAGCTTGCCCGGCGCGCCGTCTTTCTCGGCGCCGTCGCGCTGAATATAGCGCAAATGCGCGCGCGCCTTGCCGAGGCCGTTGGCGCCGA
>DGNI01000193.1:38749-60969 GCA_002388885.1 Parvularculaceae bacterium UBA4496
CCGTTCGCAATGAACGCCGCGCCGAGCCCGGCGCCGCGACCGATCTGCGCGCCCATAAAGCGCGTCCGGCCACGCCGCGCGAAAACGCCGGGCCGCGCTTTCTCCATGGTCGCGTAAAGGCGCGCGAGATAGCGCTTGGAGGCCTTGCCGCCCTGGGCGCGAATGCGCCCCAAGCGTGGTTGGAAATCGTTGTCAGCGCGCATGTCGCATCCGCCGCATTTTGGCGCCGCCACTATCAAGGCGGCGCCGCCTAAAAAGATGTGCAGACAAGGGCTTAGCCGCATAGCGGCGCCGCCCCTTTAATCTTGCCCTCCCCGCCTTCTTCCGTACCCGTCTCATCTCTTCATTCCATTTCCTGAAATTAGTTCCGCTCGCCCCGCGTCCAGACAGGACGCGCGACGCCGATCACGAAAGCGGTTTTCGTCGCCCCGAAATACCGCCCGTCCAGAGACTGGACGTGATCATTGAGAAGAAAGATTTCATTGGCTTCGAGGGTCTTGCAGCCGCTCCAGACCGGCAACGCGCGGCCCATGGAATCTCTGAGCAGCGCATGGGCGACAACAGCGCCGTCAATTGAAATATTGTCTTCGTTACGGCAAATACGGGCGCCGGAACGCGCCGCAATACGCTTCAACAACGGCGTCGCCGGCGGCAGATAACCCCGTTCGTCGATCAGCGCCTGAATACGCGATGACGGCGACACGATGACAAAATCGCCGCGCTCAAACCTCTCTTGCGATACCGAATAAAGCCCAATGGGCGCGCTGGCGCTGGCGTTCCAGACAAGGCGCGGCGCAAACTCGGTGGCGCTTGCAACGCCGAGCGCAGCNNNNTTGCGGCCCCTCTTCATGATTGCCCAGCCGCTCTGTCGCG
Source organism: Parvularculaceae bacterium UBA4496 (assembly GCA_002388885.1). GTDB lineage: Bacteria > Pseudomonadota > Alphaproteobacteria > Caulobacterales > Parvularculaceae > Hyphococcus. The sequence continues at coordinate 39,623 of DGNI01000193.1, forward strand.
ATCCGGCGACCCGGCGCCGCCGGTCGATGTGTATTTGCGTCCCTGCGACCAGCCGTCGAGATCGGCGCGGTGATAGAGAATGCGATTGCCGTGCTTGCGATAGACAGGGCCGCCGCCGTAAATCCGGTAATATTCGAGCGTGCGTTCGCTTAATCTCAAATACTGCGCCGCTTCCGCTGCATAGAGAAACGGGCTTTCGGGGCTCTTTTGCGTCCCGGTCATCATCCATCGCCTTTCCGCGAAGCGTCTTGCTCGCCGCTTAACGGGAGGTCGTGCAACCAATCCCACGAAAGCCACAATGAACGGACTAAGCCCAAGCGCCCAGAGTCGAATTTACGATGACGCAAAATCGACTCGTGATGACGCAGAAACGATTCCAGATAATGAAAACCCCCGCGCGGAAAATCCGCGCGGGGGCCCTGTTGCAATGGAAGCTCGCGTTAGTTTTGCGGATTCCAGAGAATAGCGAGGACGCGCTCGTCTTCCTGCCCGGCGGCGCGGGCGAGGTTCGCGAAAACGCGTTTCTCGCCAAAGGCCGGATGCGCGAAGGTGAGCGAGACGTAAGGCTTGCCGGAGTTCTTCCCGACGCGGTTCCAGCCGCCGCCGATTTCATTGCCGCGCGCGGCGTAGATGCGGAAATCGGGCTGGCGTTCGTTGTCCTTCGCCTCGTTTGGAACGATGGTGATCTTGGTATTCAAGGTCATCATCGCCAGCGTGCCTTCAAAGCCGCCATTCTCGCGTTTCGTTACGGTTCCAAGTGATTGAGCCATCTTTTCGTCTCCTTATTGCTTGGCCGGAGAACCATTCCCCGGCCTGACGCGAAACGATGAGAACGGCGCGCCGGGCCGCCTGAATCCGAAGGACCGCAGCGCAGCGGAGGACCGGCGGGGGCGGATTTTTTGTTTCGCGATGAAGGCCGAAGGCCGAGGAAAAAATCCGGCGCCGCCGGTTTCGGGCGGGCCGGTCGTCGTTCAGTTTCGCGCGATGAAAGGCCGGGAATGGTTGTCTTTGGCGGAGCGAAGTCACGGGAGACGAATAGCGTTCTGAGCGCCGGAACAAAAACACGCGAATTGAAGACGGCGCTGATTGAAGGTGAGCTTATGATGATCTGAATATCGGGCCAATCAGTTCTAAAATGACGAGGCGAAGCGCGAAATGCGCTCCGCCCCGTGATCGTCTACTCCGCAAAAAGCGGCGCGATTTTTTCGGCGCGTTTGACCGCGCCGGGTTTTCCGGCGTCGCCATAGGACAGCGCCGGAAACTGCAGCCAGCGCGGGCGCCAGTTCGGCGTTTTTTCGCGCCCGTTCCGGCCTTCGAGGCAGTCGCGAATAATCGCTTTCTGGGCTTTCGCCGTCGCATCGCGGTTCGCCTTCGCAACGCTGTCGCGCGCAATGTCGGCGAGCATGGCGTTGGTCATGTTTTTATCGCGCAGAAGCTCGAAAAACGCGTCGTCCGGCGTCATCCAGTCGGCGATATCGATAGGCACAACGCGCGCGAGACAGTCCACCGCCTCGTGACCGGCGGCGATGATTTCCGCCGTGACGAAGGTCAGAATACGGGCGATGTCCGCGTCGGAAAGCGTCATCATTTTCGCGAAAATCGACGCCAATCGCCAGCCGTCTTCATTGCCGCCGGTGATGTGCGTCGGCTCATCAAGATCGAGCAATTTGCCGATGTCGGCGCGCTCTTTTTCGAACGCCTCCTGCCCTTTCGACGCCGCGACGCTCGCCGCCGTTTCCTCTTTCCGCGTCGCCTGCCGGTCGGGCTGGCAGCGAATATTCGGCGCGCCCGCGATCAGATGCGCCGCGAGCAAACGCATCGCAATTTGTTGGTGTTTCAAGAGCACGGCGCGCGCTGCGGCGTGGCGGTGAAGGTCCACATAATTTTCCAACGGCGCTGAGCATTCGAGCCGTTCGGCGCGTGTTTTTTCTTTCGCCGCGTGGGTTTTTCGCCGGGGCGCGTAGCCCTTGATAAACGCAACTTCGCCGGAATGGCGCACTTCGACGAACACTTCCCCGCCCTGTTTTTTGGAAACTTGATCGTACTCCCATGAATGGAAAAACTCTCCGCGCGGCAGAACCGTCACCTTGGTCCAGCCGCTCGAAAGCAGCTTTTCGCGCTCGGCCTCAATGGCGGCTTCCTGACGCGCCCAAAACTTTTCGGCGTCAGCGAAAACCGAACGCTCGCCGAACAAATCCTCGAAAATGTCGCCGTCATAATCTTCCAAAGAAAAGAGCGCGGCGCCGGTTTCAATCTCGCCGCCGCCGAGAAGCCAACGCTTCAGCTGCCTGCCCCGGGGCGCCCGCATGTCCGCCGATTTGAACATCTCGAACCATTCGCGCTGCTTGGCAACGCTGGCGAGGGTGAGCGCAGAGATACTGGCCCCGTCTATGTCGTCCTCGGCATAGGCCTTGCGGATGCCGGGAATGAGGCTCGCCAAGGCCAGGCGGCGCTTTACCGTGAGTTCCGTCACCCCGAATATGCGGGCGATTTCTTCAACGCTCTTGCCTTTGTCATTCAATTTTTTGAACGCCTCGAATTCCTGCATTTCGTCCGGCTCAAGTCGCGCGGTGTTTTCAAGAATCGAGGCCTCCACGGCGGCGGCGTCATCGCTCTGGCTAAGCACCCTGCAAGGCAAATCGCGCGCTTCGCCGGTCTCGATTGCGATTGCTTTCGAGGCCAGAAAGCGGCGCCGTCCGGCGACAATTTCGAAATGATTTTCTTTGCCGTTTGGCCGCACGAGCAGCGGCACCAGAACGCCGCGTTCGCGGATCGACGGCAATATATCGTCGAGATATGGCTTTTTGCGCGACGCTCTCATATTGAGCGCCGAGACCGCCAATCGGTCTAGCGGGATTGTTTGAAACTCCATCCTTCATTCTCCTGTTGCTGATGGTTTGGGATTGCGCGCCGTCTCTCGGGCCATGCGGCGCAATTCATCGACAAGGTCGATCTGGCGGCGGGATTCCAAGTCGAAGAGTCCCGTATTGCAGTGCTTTTGCGCAGCGCGGGGCGCCAAGGGCGCCGCGGCGAGAACCGCCAGCCGGTCGCGCAAAGTGATCGGCGCGACGCCGCGCATCAGCGTTTGCGACCCCGCGTCCGTTTCTTCTGCTTCCGGCTTCTCGTCACGCGCGCTCATGGGTTGCGCTCCATCGCAGATGCGTCAACGTCCGGCGCCGGATTTTCAAAGGCCAGAATGAAATCCGCCGCTTTGGAGGCGAGCGAGGCCGCGTTGAAAATTGCGCGGTTGTCTTCCTTCAAGACTTCAAGCCATGCGCCCAGATAATCCGCATGGCGCACGGTCGGCGCGATGGAAAGCGAGGCGCAGACAAACGCGCTCGCCAATTCGGCGACCAGTTCTTCCCTTGCATAGCGGTGTGATCCGTAACGCCCTTTGAACTCGCGGTTCAGGCGCGAGGCGTGGCCGGTCCAGTGGCCAAGCTCGTGAAAGCAAGTGCGGTAATAATTGATCTGTTCAAAAAAGGCCGGTTGCGGCGGGACGCGGATGAAATCCTGTGACGGCACATAAAACGCCTTGTCGCCGCCGATCCGGAAATCGGCGCCGGTCGCCTTGATGAGATTTTCCGCGCGCGGGATCGCTTCGCATTCCGGCAGGGGCTTGGCGTCCGCCGTCAGTTCCGGCGGCAGGCCCTCGCATTGCGCCGCGTTAAAGACCGTATAGCGTTTGAGGAAAGGCACGAAAGCGGCGTCGCCGCCCTCTTTCTCGACTCGGACTTGCTCGTCCTTCGGGATAAACTTGTCGGCGTAAACGACCATTGAGCCGCGCTCGCCTTTCATAACAGAACCGCCCAAGGCTTTGGCCTGTTTGAAGGTCAGCCATGTCTGGCCGGAAAAGCCGTTCTCAATGGCGGCGCCCCAGAGCAGCAGAATGTTGATGCCAGAATAGGCTCGGCCCGTGCTCGCGTTTTTCGGTAGGCCTGCGGCAATCGTCGCCGCCTCACCTCTTGCAGCCCAAGGCTGCGCCCATGGAAAGCGTCCGGCTTCCAGTTCCTTCACGATCTTCGCCGTAACTTCCGTATAAAGATCGGCGCGGGGCTTCCTTTTGCCGGAACGCCCGCGCGGCTTCGCGCCCGTGTTCGCCGCGTTCTTTCGCTGGGCGGCGCGGCTGGGCGCATCGGTTGCGGTTTCAAGTGCTGTCATGGCTGCTCGCTCCTTGCCTCTCGCCCCGCAAATTCCCCCGGGACGGCGGGGGCGGCGGAAACGGGGCGAGCAAGAGCGCCGGGCATCGGAGGCCGGGGCGCAACCGGTTTGGTAGGATGAGAAAAACAACGAAGACGGATAAAAAGCCAAAGCGGTTGCGGCGCGGCCGCCCGGCGCTATTCGCCCCGTCTTCCGTTCCGCCGCCCCCGCTGTCCCGAGGGGAATGACCATCAAGCCGCGGGGCGGAGCCCCGCGTCCTTATCCCGCTCAACGAGCGGGCATGCGGCAGGGATCGTCACCCGAAGGGCGAAGACGGCGAATTCATCTTTTGAATTTGTCGGCTTCGGGCCGCCAATCACCCGTGATTGGCGCGCCTAGAGCCCGGCGCCGTAAGGCGGCCGCCGTAAAACTTAAAATACACCAAGAGACCCGATGCCCCCGGCGTTCAATTCACATATTTGCCGAAAATCAGTTCACTCAAATATGTAAGGAGCGCAAGCGCGAGCGTTCCCCATACGATAATAATAAGCCCGTCGGAGCCAAGCGACACGACCCCAAAACCGATCAGCAAAACGCCGACGCCGCCAGCGATAAAGATCGGTCCGGAATAATAACAATGTCGCCTTCGACATCGTCTTGCGTTTAATACACACGCAAGACCCATCCAGAAAAACGAACCGCTCATCATCATGAGGATAATTGGCTTGGAAACGATCCCGCTCATGAAGTTCGTTGAAAACAAAATCGCGAGCGGCAGCCCCCATGACCAAAAGAAAGGCAACGGCTTGGCGGCGTGATCGTTTCTCGTTGCGTCAACCACAACACGCCCTCCCAGTTTGTATGGGCGGACACTTCACATCGCCATATGAGCAATAAACGCAGCAATCGCCCGGCTTCGGTTTCAGGACGGCGCCGCAGCCCTTGCAATCGTAAAACCATTGACATGCGTCCGTTGGCATTTTGTCTGTCGACTGATGCCCGCATTGAGGACAGGAGATGGTAGATTTTGCGATGACGTCGCTCATTGATTCACCCAGCGAAGCAGTTGGAGTTCATAGAACGGCATAATGTAGGCGGCGACTATAAGCGCCGCCGCAAGGACGAGCGTGACCGCAACACGCTTGTCTGGCCGCCGCCCTTTCCAGAACGCCGCGACAATCGCCACGGCAAGCAGAACGATCGCCGCGCCCATAAAATAATGTTGAAACCGTGCAAAGAACGCGAGCTTGCCGACGAGAGCCGCGCTGACGCCAAGATTGATCAGGATGAGCGGCAATATGCAACACGACGCGCCGATGAACGCCCCGAGGCCTGATAGGGCCCCGCCGCCGGCGATCCATCCGCCTTTTCTGCGCGCTTTCGTCTTGATTTGGTCTTCACCTGTCATGCCGTTGATCGTAAATTCTGTAGTCGCTACAGGATCAAGGGTGATGGACCAATTTAATCTGACAATCGGGAAGCTGAGCGATCAAACCGGCGTGAAGATCGAGACGATCCGCTATTACGAAAAAATCGGATTGATGCCGGCGCCGCCGCGGACGGAAAGCGGTCGCAGGCTGTATGACGGCGCGCTCGCCGACCGGCTTTGCTTCATCCGGCGCGGACGCGAGCTCGGATTCTCGCTCGATGATATCCGTGCGCTCCTGGGGCTGGAGGACCGAAAACCCACTTGCGCAGAAGTCTTCGAAATCACCTCCACGCATGTGGAGATGATCCGGACGAAGATATCGGATCTGAAAAAGCTCGAACGCACCCTTTCGACAGTCGCCAAAGGCTGCAGCCGTAACAGGACGCCTGATTGCGCGATCATCAAGACGCTGTTCTCCTAAGAGGCTTGAGAAAAAGTGTCTTGGGCTGTCATGGGCAGCGGCTTGTCCCACGCTTTTTCTGCGGTCCCGCAGCGCTTGAGCAGGGCTCGATTCTCCGTAGGGTATAGCGAGCGGGATACTTTAATAATTATTGAATTTAATGGCAATTAACCCCTATAAAGGAATTTTTCTAAACTTCGGCCTTGCCAAAACTTTGAATATTTATTATTTTATTGGCTATGACCCAACAACGCAAGGAACGATTAAAGCCCCTGCTCGACGACCTGCCGCCCGGCTATGTCGCCGACGCTGCCTGGTTGACCGCGCGCGGCATAAACCGCAAATCGATCCTGCAATATGGGCAACGCGGCTGGCTCGAAAAGCTCGCCCGCGGCGTCTACCGCCGGCCTGACACGCACCGCGATGCTGGCGCCCGCGGCGACTGGCGCCGCCTCGTCCTCTCCCTGCAGCGGATCATGGATTACGACGTCCATGTGGGCGGGCGCACCGCCCTGTCGCTGCACGGCTTTGACCACTACCTGAACCTCGGCGCCGAGACGCCGCCGGTCTATCTCTATGGCGATGTCCCGTCCTGGCTTGCGCGGCTGCCGAACGCGAGCCGGTTCGAAACAAGAACCCTGAGCCTCTTCAGCGGATCCAAAACCGGCGTCGACGGCGTCGACATTGAAAAGCAATCATCCCCGCCGCAACGGCAACTGAACGATCTCGTCGTCTCAACGCCTGAACGGGCGATGCTCGAAATGCTGAACGAGCTGCCGGCGAACGAAAGCTTTCACAATGTCGATGCGATATTCGAAGGCCTCGCCAATTTGCGCCCACGGCTCCTCGAAGCCCTGCTCAAGGAATGCCGCAGCGTGAAAGCAAAGCGCCTATTCTTCGTTTTCGCCGACCAGCACGATCATGCTTGGCGACAGCATCTGAATTCGGAGGATTTCGATCTCGGATCGGGCCCGCGCGCGCTCGTCGACGGCGGCCGCCTGCATCCGCGCTACGACATCACCGTGCCGCCAGAACTGATAGACGGTACGCCAAACGACAAGTCTGACGATGGCCCGTGATGCCTATCTCGCGCAGGTGCGGCTCTTGATGCGCCTCCTGCCCGTCGTCTCGACCGAGTCCGCCTTCGCCCTCAAAGGCGGCACGGCGATCAATCTATTCTATCGCGACATGCCGCGCCTCTCCGTCGATATCGATCTCGCCTATCTGCCGATTGCAGATCGCGCAACGTCATTTAACGCCATCGACGCTGCGTTCGACCGGATCATGGCGCAAATCAACAAACTGCCCGGCGTCAACGCCCAACGCATCGCCGGCGGCGGCGGCGGCGATACGCGCATCCTGGCGAATGCGGACGGCGTGACCGTTAAAATCGAAACCTCGCCGGTGATGCGCGGCGCCATCGGCGAACCGCGACTGATGCGCACCACCGACGCTGTCGAGGACGCCTTCGGATTCGTTGCAACAAATGTTCTGGCGTTCGATGATCTTTACGCGGGAAAACTGCACGCTGCGCTCGACCGCCAGCATCCGCGTGACCTGTTTGATATTAAACTCCTCTACGAAAACGAAGGCCTCACGGACGATCTCTTCCGCGTTTTTCTCGTCTACGCCGCCTGCTCCAGCCGCCCCATGCATGAACTGCTCGCGCCAAATGAACGAGACATTGCTGAGGACTTCGCGCGCGAGTTCGCCGGCATGACCGTCGAACCGGTCGATCTCGACGACCTTATCTCAACGCGCAAACGACTGATCGACGATATTCAGGCGCGGCTCAATGGAAACGCCGCCGAATTTCTGCGTAGGCTGCAAGCGAGCGAGCCGGATTTCACGCTCATCGGCCTGCCGCAGGCCGCGGACCTGCCAGCGGTTAAATGGAAAATTCTGAACCTGAAAAAATTGATGGCAGACAATCCGGATAAGCATCGCGCGCAAAGCGAGGCGCTGAACGCAACCATCCGGGATTGAAAGTGGCGCCGCCTTTTTATGCGAACAACCTTTACCTAGCCGGACAAATAATGCGTGTCAGAGCATCGGTAACGTCTCTATTGGCAATATTGTTGCACATTATTATCAGTTCACCGAATGCTCCACGGATCCTAGATCGCCAATCAGATATGTCGTCTTTTTTGGTTCGTTGTACGCCAACAACCTCAACGCATTAGCGACGACAATGAGCGTCGATCCCTCATGCACCAGAACAGCCGGTCCGATGCCAAGCCCCAAGAGCGTCGAAGGAATCAGGATCGCAACAATGCCCAGGCTTACCCAGAGGTTCTGACGAATAATCCGGCTGGTCGCACGACTGAGTCCGACGGCGAAGGGCAGTGTTTCGAGATCATCCGCCATCAGCGCGACGTCGGCCGTTTCGAGCGCCACATCCGAGCCGGCGGCGCCCATCGCGACGCCAACGGTTGCGTTCGCCATCGCGGGCGCATCGTTTACGCCGTCGCCGACCATGGCGACGCCGCCTGATTCTTTAAGTTCCCTGATTTTTTCGACCTTGTCTTGCGGCATCAGATCACCGAACGCCTGATCAAGACCGACCTGGCGCGCAATCGCATCCGCGACTTGTTGATTATCGCCCGAAATCATCATCATTTTCGAAACGCCGATATCGCGCAAGCGTTGGATCACACGCCTGGCGGCGGAGCGCGGCGTGTCCATCAAGCCGAGAGCGCCAAGATACGCATCGCCCCGCCGAACAATCATCGTGGTCCGTCCCCGCGCCGACATGCTTTTGACCGTCGCACGAAGATCGTCCGGCAACGGCGTTCCGTCTGTTTCGATAAAAAGGGCGGTTTTTCCGATGTGGACGAGTTCTCCATTCAATCGTGCTGAAACGCCCTTTCCCGTAATGCTTTTGAATTCAGTCGCTTTGCGTTCAATGGCTCCCATTCGTTCTTTGACATCGCGGACGATCGCCTCGGCGAGCGGGTGGTCGCTTAACACTTCAACAGCGGCCGCGACGCGAAGAAGCTCCGTTTCCGTCACGCCGGCGACCGGCGTGACTTCAACAAGCTTCGGCTCCCCGGATGTCAGCGTGCCTGTCTTGTCGAATGCAATTGAATCGAGCCGCCCCAGCGCTTCTAGCGGCGCGCCGCCTTTGATCAGCACGCCGCCGCGCGCGGCGCGGGCGACGCCGCTCAAAATTGCACTTGGCGTTGCAATGGCAAGCGCGCAAGGACTAGCCGCGACAAGCACCGCCATCGACCTATAGAAACTCTGTGTGGGGCCTTCGTCGAGAACAAGCCACGATAAAGCCGTAATGACGGCGAGCATGACGACGCATGGAACAAATATCTTCTCAAACTTCTTGGTAAAACTCTGCGTCGGAGACTGCCGGGTTTCAGCGGCGCTGACCATGTCGATGACGCGGGCCAGCGTTGTCTCAGAGGCGCGCCGGGCGACCTGTATTTCGAGACTCCCTGCGCCGTTGATGGAGCCGGCAAAAACCTTGTGCGCCGGTTTTACGTTATCGGGATTGTCCGCCGCGGCGCCTATATCGTTCACCGGCGATTTATCGACCGGGGCGCTTTCGCCGGTGATGGGCGCCTGGTTGACGCTGCTTTCGCCTTTGATGACGAATCCGTCGGCAGGAATACGGTCATTAGAGCGAACAATCACAACGTCGCCCGGTTTCAATTCGTCAACAGGCAAAACCGCCTCCCGCCCGTCACGGCGAACAAGCGCTTCCTCAGGCGCAAGATCCGCAAGCGCCGATATAGCGTTGCGGGCTCTCGCCATCGCGTAATTTTCAAGAGCGTGGCCAATGCTGAACAGAAACAGAAGGAACGCGCCTTCCGCCCATTCTCCCAGGATCGCCGCACCGGCGGCGGCGACGAGCATGAGAAAGTCGATCTCAAATTTGCGTTGCAAAACCTTTGCGATCGCTTCCTTCAGCGTGAAATATCCACCGAAAAAATACGCAGCTGCCAACAATCCGAGTGCAACGGTGTCTGGCATCGCCGATATTTTCGGCCCGAGCCATCCCGCGAGAAGCGTTGCACCGCAAAATAAGGAAAAGCCAAGCTCCGCCCGCCCATTCAACAATCTGTTTAACCAATCGTCATGCTGATGATCGTCTGTAGCGGCGGTTGTGTTCGACTGGTTTGTTTCGTTCACGGCAGGAAATCCTCGGATGAGCAAGTGAGTAAAGACAACAAAATTAGCGAGACTGGCATTTGTGTAGCGATTACTAATGACGGGAAGTGAGAGCGGAGCCGCCGGAATTGGGGGACGAATCCGGCGGCTCCTTCTGGCTACGCCGGACGAATACGCGCGCAGGAAGTAAGCGCTTTCGCCCGCCCGCAAATCAAAACAAGTCAACGAATTGCGAGACCAGAAACAAGTGACTTAGAACGGAATTGCCGCTGTGATATTGCTCACATAAATGAAGCCCGATTCCTCCATATCGGTTCTCCCGTTGGCGCGAATAAGTTCGGTCGCCTCGGTAAGGCGGTCGTCTTCGCAAACAAGCTCCAGTTTCACCTCCGTGATCACCCGGTCGCCGAGCTCCGTTGAATATTGCTGTTCTTTTTCGTCGAGCGCCTTGACCATGCCTTTGACGTCGACCGCCGTCATGTTGGCGAAGCCGCCCTTGCGCAAGGCGCGAACGACGCTGGCGGCCCGGCTGCGATGAATAAACGCCTTGATTTCTATCATTGTGATGTTCCTTTCATTCCGCCGCTTTGGCGTGGGCGCCAGCGAGTTCGAGATCGCCGCGAGATGGCGGCGCCTGCGATTTTCGCCCGCGTGTTTCCATCCACTCATAAATCACCGGCAACAGGATCAATGTGAGCGCGGTCGAGGTCAGCAATCCGCCAACAACAACCGAAGCCAAAGGCCGCTGCGTCTCGGCGCCGACGCCCGTCGACAGGAGCATCGGAATGAGGCCGAGTATCGCAACGCTTGCGGTCATCAGCACTGGGCGAAGTCTCAATTCAACGCCGCGCCTGACGGCATCGCGGACATTGTATCCGGCGTCCCGCTGTTCATTGATGAAACTGACGAGGACGATACCATTGAGCATGGCGACTCCGAAAACCGCGATAAACCCGATCGCTGACGGCACCGATAGATATTGTCCGGTGATGAAGAGTGCAAACAACCCGCCGCTCGCGGCAAACGGCACGTTGGCGATGATTAACGCAGCGTACTTAACTGAATTGAACGCCGTGTAGAGCAGCACGAAAATAAAGAAGATCGTCGCCGGAACGATCAACGACAACTTCGCCAGCGCACGTTGCTGGTTTTCGAAGGCGCCGCCCCATTCGATCCAGTAACCGGGCGGCAAGTCCACGTTATCGGCGATGATCTTGTTCGCATCCTTCACAAAGCCATCGACGTCACGGCCACGGACATCCATCTGGATCACTGCATAGCGCTGCAGCTGCTCGCGCCGAACGAAGGAATATCCCTCCGCTGAAGTCACGTCCGCCACACGGCCCAAAGGAATGATTGCTCCATCCGCCGTTTGCAGCGGAATGTTGCGAATGGATTCCATGGAGGTTTTCGAGGCGTCCTGCAGGCGGGCTGTGATATCGAACCGCCTGACGCCGTCGATGAGCGTCCCGACTGGCTCCGCGCCTATGCCTGTTCGCACGACGTCCAACACCTCATCCGCATTCATGCCATAGCGTGCGAGCTCTGTGCGATTGACCTGGATTCGGATTTGCGGTTTGCCGATATTGGCCTCAAGCGATAGGTCAGCGGCGCCAGGCACGCCCGAAATCGCCTCTTTAATTTCCTGGCTCAATCGGTCGAGCTCACCGAGGTCTTGTCCGTAAATTTTTGCGGCAAGCGTCGCGCGCACGCCCGAAATCAATTCCTCAACGCGCATCTGGATTGGTTGCGTAAAGGCGATGACGGAAGTCGGGACCGTCTCTTCGAGTTTTTCGCGCATCTCGTCGGCGAGCGATTCAATCGAACGCTTACGCGGCCAGTCACTTTGCGGTTTGAGCGCCGTATAGATTTCCATATAGTTGACGTCGGCGGTTTCGCCTTTTTCAGCTCGACCGATCATGGCGATGGTCGTTTCGACTTCAGGAAAACCAGACAGCGTGTTTTCAATCTCTTTGGAAATCTCAATAGATTGATCCAGCGATGTGGAAGGGATCGACGTCACCCGCCACATAATCGAGCCTTCCTGCAGTTGCGGCATGAACTCCTTGCCGAGAAAGGGAAATAGTCCGAGGCTCGCAACGAGCAGACCGCCCGCCGCCAAGCCGACCTTCCGCTTATTGTCGAGACACCAGGCGATCAACGGCAGGTAACCACGCTTGATGACGCGCATAAGCATGGTGTCGCGCTCTTCCTTTGGCTTCAGGATCATCGCCGCAAGAACGGGAATAATCGTCAAAGTCAAAATCAACGAACCAGCCATGGCGAAACTGATATTGAACGCCATGGGCTTGAAGAGCTTGCCTTCGAGCCCTTCAAGACTGAAGAGCGGCAAGAACACAACGATGATGATCATGATCGCGAAAGCGATCGGATTGGCGACTTCACGCGCCGCTTGCAGAACGGCGGCGGTTCGGTTGACCTCGCCGCCCTCCTCTTTTCGTTCCGCCATGATGCGAAACGAGTTTTCAACCATGACGACGGCGCCGTCGACCATCATGCCGATGCCAATGGCGAGTCCAGCGAGCGACATAAGGTTAGCCGACAATCCCATTTGATTCATGCAGATGAATGCAATGAGCATAGCAAGCGGCAGAGCGGTGATAACAACAAGCGCCGAGCGGATTTCGCCAAGAAAGAGAAACAGCACAATGGCGACGAGGATAGACCCTTCGATCAGCGCTTTCTCCGCCGTGCCGACCGCTTTTTCGACCAGTTCCGTACGGTCATAGATTGGTTTGACAATTACGCCGTCCGGCAAAGCGCTTTCAACAGTCGCGACCTTTTCCTTAACTGCATCGACAACATTCTTGGCGTTTTCGTTGATGCGCGCGAGCGCCATGCCGAGGACCACTTCCTCGCCGTCACGGGTGACGGCCCCGAAGCGCAAAGCAGGCGACTGCTCAACCTTGGCGACATCACGAATATAGACCGGCGTGCCGTCTTTGACTTTGACAACGATATTGCCAATGTCGCGTTCATCTCGAACCAGCCCGAGGCCGCGAACGAGATATTGTTCCGGCCCTTGATCGATATATTGACCGCCAACTTGGCGGTTATTGGATTCAAGCGATGCAACAACTTCGGAGAATCCAAGTTCGTATTTAATGAGTTGTAACGGATCGATCTTGACCTGAAATTGCCGCTCTTGGCCGCCCCAGGACATGACGTCATCAACGCCAGCCGCTGTTCGCAGAATGAGGCGCACGTTCCAGTCCTGAAGCGTGCGAAGGTCCATGTCGGTAATGTCGTCTTTGAGTTTTTCATCCGCGCGCTCAAGCGTGTACCAAAAGACTTGACCTAACCCGGACGCATTCGGGCCCATTTCCGGCGATCCATATCCTTCCGGAATGCGGTCGCGGACTTCGGCGAGCCGCTCCATCACAAGTCGCCGTGCAAAATAAATGTCTACGCTGTCTTTGAAATAGACAGCGACATAGGAGAGCCCAAAAAGGCTGACTGACCGGATTTCCTGAACGTCGGGCAGGCCCGCCATTGCCGATTCAACCGGAAATGTCAGGAGCTGTTCAATGTCTTCTGCGGCCAGGCCCGGTGATTCCGTATAAATATTGACCTGCACCGGCGTAACATCCGGAAACGCGTCAATGGGAATATTTGTCACCGCACGCCAGCCGAGAAAGCCGACCACGGCGAAAATGATGAGCACCAGGACTTTGTACTGGAGCGATAGTTCAACGAGTTTATTCAACATGTTCTGAGCTCCTAATGCCCGTGGCCTTCGCCCATTTTTGTTTTTTGAATGAGCGATTTGAGGAGAAAGGTTTGTTCCGTGACGATTTCATCGCCCTCGGCGACGCCCGAATTGACTTCAATCCAGCCGCCGCTGGCGTCGCCAGTCTCAATTCGCACCGGTTCAATTTCATCGCCTTCAATTTTGAAGACTGTGGGCGAGCCATCCATCAGGACGATGGCGCTTTCCGGCAAAGCTAAAACCTCGGCGCCGCCTCCGGCTTCAATCGCCGCATCGACGAATTGGCCTGCATGGAAGTCGTCATCTTCATTATTGATCTCGATCCGCGCCATCAGCGTTCGCGTGGTTTCGTCGAGCGCATGCTGAAGCTGGGCGACGCGGCCCTTTTCCCAATGACCCGCATTTGATTTCACGCGGGCGGGAGCCCCGACGGAAATCTGTCCGGCCTGCTCTGATGTCAGACGGGCCTCGACCCAGACTGTCGATTCATCGCTGATTTCGATAAGAAGCGCGCCCGCATCGACAAATTCGCCGATCGTGAAATCATCGCGAACAATCGTTCCGTCCTGCGGCGAGAACAACACGAATTGACCTGTCGCCTTGCTTGCATCGCCGCTCTTTAACAGCTTGGCGACTTCGCGCTCCGCCATCCCGTAAGACAATAGTGTGGCCTGCGCCTGTTGGCTCGCGACCTCGGCCTCCACATAGCGTTTCTCGGATACGACATCACGGCCAAGACTTCGGACCCTGCGCCATTCTTGGTCGCTAATGATAAGGGCGCCCTGAGCTCCGGCCATTTCAACGCTGGAAAGCGTCACCAACGGGGCGCCCGCTTCAACTGTCTCGCCGCGAACAACGTGACGCTCGACGATCTGCGCGCTGATGCGCGGCGCCACTTGCGCCGTTCTATAGCGGTTCGCCGTGATTTCGCCGGGCACGATAAGCTCACTCGACATTTTTCGCGCGCTCACGCTCACCGACTTAATTCCCTTGGCGTTCCGCTCCGCCGCCGTCATTTCGATATGACCGCCGCCCTCTTCGTCATGGCCTTCTTCGGTTTGAGCACCCGGTGAAGCTGCGTTTTCCGCGTCCGAGGCGCCGCATGCGGCAATTGCCAGCGCCCCGGAAGCGAGGACCGCCAACCCAAGCCCTGAATTCAGTTTTCGATAATTACGCATTACAGAGTCTCCATCCATTCATTGAGAGTCCCGGACGCATCGAGCCAGTCGATCCAGGCGCGCCATAGCGACCCTTTAAGTTCAATTCCCGCGCGTTCGGCGCTGTAAGTCTGATCAAGCTGCACCAGATACTCGACCGCCGTTATGTCGCCCGACCGCCAAAGCTGATCGAGGACGCGGCGTTGCTCGCCCAAAACATCAGAACCATCGCGCATCCAGGCGCTCCAGGAATGTGCGGCGACGGCGTAACGTCCGCTTGTCTCAAGCAACCGGGCTTCGGCGTTTCGCAACTGATTTCGGATCGACTGTTCGGCGGCGACACGCTCTGCACGAGCTTCGTCAACTTCTGCCTGGCCTGATGAGAAAACCGGGATTGGTACGGACAACCGAACGCCGGCAAAATCGGCGGCGCCTTCGCGGCCATAGGCGGCGCCGATGGTTGGATCGGGGATGCGCGCTTTTTTGGCGAAACGTATTTCCGCTGAAAGCGCATCCGCATTCGCTTCGGCTGCTCGAACTTCAGGCAACTGACGAACCAGCGTCATGTCGAGCGGGGGCGCCGCTGCCGGCGGTTCCGGCAATTCCGGCCATGACGGTTTAGCTTCGCCAATTAGCGCCGTTAAGGCTTGCCGGGCTTCAGAAAATTCGCTGCTGGAGGATGTTTGTTCTGCGACGGCCTGAGAACGGCTCAATTGCGCTGCAAGATGCTCCGACTTGGAAAGGTCGCCCGCCTCCGCGCGCCGCGCCGCAATAGACGCGAATTCACGAGCGACTTCTGTTCGCTGTGTTGATAAATCAAGCAAGCGCTTGCGCGTGTGATAATCCGCCAGCGCGGTAAGCACGTCTGCGAACAAAGCGCGCTTTTCAACCTCATATGTGAACGTCGCAGACTCGACTGCGCTGCGAGCGCCCTTGGCCCGCGTCGCACGTTTGTTGGTGATATCAAATGCCTTCGACAAACCGATTGACCGGCTGTCATTGTCATCATCTTCGCTATCAGAGAATTCGCCTTCGAATTCCGGATTATAAAGCGGGCGGGATCGAGCGCGACCGCGCGCCTCAACCGCATCCAGTTCAGCGCGCGCGCCCTCTAGGCGTGGGTGATTACGAGCTGCGTCTTCGAGAAACTGCCTAAGTTCTAGGTCAGAGTCAGCGGAGGCCGCACCTTGTGCTGCCGCATGGGCGATACCGCACGCCGCAATCGCGGCGAGCGCAAGCCCGAATATCTTGGTATTCATTGGTCATTGTCCTCTTGGAATCTAATGGCTGAAAGGCGCGCAATCGCACGCGATCAGTCAGATTCGCGGAGGACGAAATAATGAAGAAAGAGAAGTCTGGGGAACCACACCGCTTTGCGGCGCGATGATTTTTCTTGCGGAGAGTAACATGGACGCCGGATCGACAGAGGCGCGAGACAACGCGTGAAAATGACACGCGCCGGAATGACAATGCGCAGCGTGCTCCGGATGAACAGACCCCTCATCGGCAGGTTCGCCTTGCGCAGCAGTGCGCTCTTCGCCCGCATCATGTTGCGTCGCATGATGAATGTCTTCTTCCGCGGCGTGGGCAGGCGCGACAATGCCGACTGCGCCCCATAGCGCAATCATCAATACCGCAATGACACGGTGCATATGTCGAATGGCTGACATCATCTCAAATGCGTACTACTGTAAAACTCCTGACAAATCATTATAATTTTTCGTTTACATAATTGCGCCGTCGCGCGGAAGGCGGCGCAAAATATCGCGCTGTCCGTCTTACATACGCCTCATAGCCTTTTCCAAAAGCCGCCCGCAAATGCGGCTCTTCGACTGTTACAATGTAACAATGAATAAAGAGCGCGAATAACAGGGCAAGTAATAGCGCCCATATGGAAAGCGCAATTAGCGAGACGCCACCTAGGAATAGGGCGTATCCAACATATTGCGGGTTGCGCGACCAGCGATAGACGCCCCGTTCAATCAGTTCGTCTTCCTTGAGACCATAGACTCTCGAAAAATCTGCATAGGCGCTCCGGCCCAGATAAATAAGCGCCGCCCCGACAAGAGCGAAAAATGCACCAGCAGCAACTGCAATTTTTCCTGGATCGCCGAGCGATCCTCGATCTAACCACGCGATTGCTAATAGCAACAAAGCGTTGCCGTGCATGGCGGCGCCGGTCCAGATCGCCATCGGTATGCTCACTCGTCCGCGCTTTGAAAAATCCCGCTTGACGCGCATCGCCATCGGAATGGAAAGCGCAGCGTTGACCGCCGCCAACATGAGTAATGCCTTCACCATACTCAAGCTCGCCCCTCGGCGAAGTTCAGCGAAGCGCGGCGTTCTTTCATCGACTGCGCAATAATCGAGTACGCTGACTTTGCGAACAGGCTGGCGAGCAACGCGGCGACAATCAAATCGGGCCAGAACGATCCCGTAAGCCAAACGGCGGCGCCAGCCGCGATCACGGCAACATTGCCGATGGCGTCATTGCGCGAGCACAACCAGACAGAACGGACGTTTGAATCGCCGTCGCGCCAGCGCAGGAGAATGAAAACGCTTATGACATTGGCGGCAAGCGCCGCAAACCCGACGGCGCTCATGACGGGCGCCGCTGGAGATGCTTCGCCAAAGGCGCTTGCAATCGTCGTGGTCAGGACAAACGCAGCCATCAATCCAAGACTGGCGCCTTTAATCAGCGCCGCCGTGGCGCGCGTGCGCAATGCAGCGCCAATAACAGCAAGGCTCAAAGCATAAGTCGCGGTATCGCCGGCGAAGTCCAGGGCGTCGGCCTTCAAGGCCTGAGAGCTCCCGAGGAAGCCCGCCGACATTTCGACAAAAAACATCACGGCGTTGATGGCGATCACCGCGATCAGCGCCCGCTTATAGGCGGGCGATCGGCCGTCGAATTGCCCGGCTTCAATTTGATTGTCCTCGCAGGCGCATCCGGTCATCCCGGCTCTCCATTGCTATGCCGCTCACCCTAACCTAATGTCTACAGCCACTGTAGGTTCAAGTGGAAAAATGCGAAAATCTGAAAAAAAACCGGTCACCATCGGCCGGCTGGCGAAGGCGTCGGACGTCAAGGTCACGACGATCCGCTATTATGAAAGCATCGGTCTCATCGATCCGCCGGATCGCTCCGAAGGCGGCCAGCGTATTTACGACGCCAAAGCGGTCGAACGGATGCGATTTATCCGCCACGCCCGCGATCTCGGCTTTCCCCTGGAGGCGATCCGTGAGCTGATCGCCCTTTCCAGAAATGAAGACAGGTCATGTGCTGAGGTCGATGAAATCGCTCGCCGCCACGCCGAAGACGTCAAGCAACGCATCAAGAGACTGAAATCGCTCGAACGCGAACTGGGTCGCATGATCAAGGAATGCAGCGTCGACAAAATATCAGACTGCCGCGTGATTGAAATTCTATCCAATCATGCGCTCTGTCCCACGGAGCATGGGAATTAGATCGGCTGCGATAAATCGACAAGCAATCGTTCAACAAAAATGGTTGTCGTATTTAATGTCTATTTTTGTGAAAGAAAATATATTTCACAAACGCCGCAATTCCCAAAAGTAGAAACAGCGCGATCAACAACATCACGACAGCCCCTCCGGGGCCCATCATCATTCCACCTTCCATCAACTTGGTTCTCCTTTCTAATATCGACAACGCACTGTTTGTGACACCGCGAGGAAGTGCGTCATGCCTTTCTACAACAATCTCGCCTCTATCAATTCTGGTCCTTCTCGGACCCCATTTCCATGCCGTCCATCATGCCGTCACCCATCTTCATTCCATCGCACATCATGCTGCCGCCCATCATCGATTTCATTGCAGCTTTGGCTTCTTCCGGGTCACCGGCGATGGGCATCATCATTGACACGTCGTAGGTGTCGTCGTCGTTCTTCATCAGCATGAAATGGACATTGTCGCCCCTTTCGAATTTCTGCAGCGCGACCATATCGCTGACAGCGAAATCCATCGTCATCTTGCCCCATCCGATCTTTTTGATGGGATCATGCGAGAGGTTGACTTTTCTCGCATCCAAATCGACGGAATTGACGACGCCGAACCCCGGCGCCATCTCGTTGCAGCAAGACATGCCTTCCATTTTCATACCATCCATGCCGTCCATTTTCATGCCTCCGGTCTGGCTAAGCGCCGGAACGGAAATAAGCGCTATTGTGGCGCCGATGGCGATCGTGGAGAGTTTCACAGGCTTCATTGTAGTTTTCCTTTCATATTAATGCGCACAGAGAGACGGCAGACTTCGTCGCGCATGAAACGAAGCCACCAACAAAAACATATCGAGCGTTGCGTTTCGTCTTCAATTTATCTGCTCCGTATACGTTCTTAGGACCACAGCGATGCAAATATCCATGACGCTAATTACTCGGCCGGCGCCAGTTTTGGATCGGCCATGTCATATTGTTCAACATGATGCAGCGCCCGCCGGTTCCAAAGAAAGTAAACCGCCGGAATAACCACCAGCGCCAGCACGGTCGCGCTGACGATGCCGCCAATCATCGGCGCGGCGATGCGGCGCATGACTTCGCCGCCGGCGCCATGGCCGTACATAATGGGTAAGAGGCCTGCGAAGATCACTGCGAAGGTCATCATGATCGGGCGCAGTCGGCGCAGCGCACCCTTGGCGATGGCGTCGGCGAAATGCGCTACGTCGAGGGGGGCGCCTTCATCTCTTGCTTTCGCATTCGCCGCCGCGATTTCCTGCTTCAAATACATGATCATCAACACGCCAATTTCAACAGCGACGCCCGAGAGCGCGATGAATCCGACAGCGACGGCGACAGACATGTTGAAGCCAAGTGCAAACATCAGCCACAGCCCGCCAACGAGCGCGAAGGGCAGCGTTCCGAGAATAATCACAACGTCAGAGACATTTCGGAAATTCAAAAACAAGAGCAGCATGATGATGAGCAGCATGCCGGGTCCAACATAGGTGAATCGTTCCTTGGCGCGCTGCATGTATTCGTACTGACCCGACCAGACTATGGTGTAGCCCGCGGGCAAGTCGACATTGTCGGCGACAACCTCCCGCGCCTCTTCGACATACGAACTGATGTCTCGGCCGGCGATATCCACATATATCCAGCCATTTAGCCGCGCATTCTCGCTGCGGATAATTGCGGGGCCTTCATTGATGCGTATGTCGGCGATGCGGCCGAGCGGAATTTCCGCGCCCGACGATATAACGATTGGCAATTCGCGCAGGCGCGCCGGTGAATCTCGTACATCGCGGGGATATCTGAGATTGATCGGATAGCGCTCAAGACCTTCGACGCTCTGGCCGATGGTCATGCCGCCGATCGCTGTGCGAACAACATCTTGCACGTCGGCGATGTTGAGACCGAAACGCGCTGCGGCTTCACGGTTAATATCGACATCGATAAACCGCCCGCCAGTGACGCGCTCGGCGTAGACGGAAGCCGTGCCGTCGACGCCCTGCAAGACATTTTCAATGTCGCGGCCGACTTCGGCGATTACGTTGAGATCGGGACCAGCGACCTTCACGCCAACCGGCGTCTTGATGCCGGTCGCCAGCATGTCGAGCCGGTTCTTTATCGGCATGATCCAGACATTGGTGAGGCTCGGCACATCGACCAGAGAGTTCAATTCCGCCTTGAGCGACTCCATGGTGACGCCGGGACGCCATTCGTGTCGAGGCTTTAATTGAATAGTTGTCTCGATCATTGGCAGCGGTGCCGGATCGGTCGCCGTCTCCGCACGTCCCGCCTTGCCGTAAACTGTCTCAACTTCCGGAATAGTCTTGATCAGCTTGTTCGTCTGCTGAACGACTTGGGCAACCTTTCCGGCGGAAATCCCCGGATAGGCGCTTGGCATATAAAGAAGATCCCCTTCATCAAGATCGGGCATAAATTCGCCGCCAATGAGGCTCGCCGGGATCGCCATGCTCGCCATCAGCAATGCGGCGGCGCCGATCGTCGCCCAAGGGCGGCGCAACGCAAATCCGATCACCGGCCGGTAGCCGCGCGTGAGCAACCGGTTGACGGGGTTTTTGTGTTCCGGCGCGATGCGTCCGCGCACGAGCAACCCGATCAGCACAGGGACCAGCGTTACCGACAGGATCGTCGCCGCGGCCATGGCGTAGGTCTTGGTGAAAGCAAGCGGCGAGAACAGTCTTCCTTCCTGCGCCTGCAGCGCGAAGATCGGCGTAAAGCTGAGCGTAATGATCATTAGCGAAAAAAACAATGGCGGCCCGACTTCGACGCAAGATTCCGCGATCAACCGCCAGCGCCCGGAACCTTTTACATCGCTATTGTCTTCAAGTTTCTTGTGCACGTTCTCGATCATCACAATGGTCGCATCGACCATGGCGCCGATGGCGA
>DGNI01000020.1 GCA_002388885.1 Parvularculaceae bacterium UBA4496
CGATGTCCGGGTCGTTGTCGGCGCGCGTCACACGATAGATGTGCGAGCCGCCAAAGGCGCCTTCATCAACATATTTCAGAAAATTCGCCACCGTCGCCGGGGCTTTTTCGGGATAAAGCTCCAGCGTGATCATCCCGGCGTCCGTATCCATTACGATGCGAGTCGTGACGGTCTCTTCGTTTTTCGCGCAGGCCGCCGCGTACAAAAGACAAAGGGCAATAATCAATCTCATAACAACCTCTGTGTTAACCAGTGGAATTACCCAACGGCTTCGCCAAACCGCAACAAATTACCATGAACGTCCCAGACATGAAATTCCTTCATGCCGTAATCGAAAGTCTTGACCTTTGTCATCCGCGTATCCGGTCCAAGCTTTTGAAAATCATCGTAAAGCGCCTCAATATTTGTGACATTGAAATACGCAGACGTGTTTTCAGCGATATGCCGATCTTTGCAGGGCCAGAAATTCAACATCACCGCATCACGGCTCATAATCAGATAATCATCGCCATAGCGCGATCGCGGCACAAAGCCCAGCTTGTCGCGATAAAACCCTTCTGTTTCATCCATATTCAGCGACGCAAAAAGGGGAATGGCTTTGTCGAGGCGTCCTTGTGAAGGGCGTTCAGGCGCAATTGGTTCAAATGGCGAAAACATTTCCTTTGACTCCGCCACATCTCCAATCGTTACAAAATCGCACACCGCCGCGTATTTCTCCCACATGGCGAGAACATTCTTGTTTTCATGAGCGGCGCTGATGGCATCCTGTGATTTCCATTCAAATACCTCGACGATGGCGCCGTCTTTCGCCTTACCGCAAAGGCTCGGCCCCTCTGCAACCAGCCCTTCGGCGCGAAGCGTCGGCAAATGTGTATTCATCAGCGCCAGCAAGTCGGCGTCCTTTCCCGGTTTCGGGCGATAACACGCAACCACCATGACGCGCATGTGGGCCTCCTCAAGGTTTCATGGCGCACCGGTCGAGCCCGTCGCGGCGAACCTGACGCATGCGGGCCTGAACCGTGCCGGTTCGCTGGCGAACGTAAGGCCCCGGCGGGTCGACGCGCCATTTATGCGGGTTCGGCAGCACGCTCGCAAGCAGCGCCGCTTCATAAGCGTTCAAATCCCTGGCGCTCTTACCGAACCGGGCCTGCGCCGCAGCTTCCGCGCCGAACAGGCCGTCGCCCCATTCGGCGACATTGAGATAGACTTCCATGATACGGCGCTTTGGCCAGAAGGCTTCGATGACCATGGTCATCCACGCCTCACCGCCCTTGCGAAACCAGCCGCCGCCATTCCAGAAAAACGCGTTCTTCGCCGTCTGCTGTGAGATCGTTGATGCGCCGCGCAAGCGCTTGCCGTTTTTCGATTCAGCAACAGCCTTGTCGATCGCCTCGAAGTCTATGCCGCCATGGAGGCAAAAACGCGTGTCTTCCGCCGCGATGACGGCGGTTACGAGATAAGGCGAAATGTCTTCAAGTGATGTCCAGCGCTTCGTCACCTTTGCGCCCTCAAGGCTGCGCCCGGCCATGATCAGCGTGCCCGGCGGCGGGGCCACGCGATAATACGCCACCCAGAGAAGCGAGCCGGAAAACAGCACGAACACGCCTAGCACGCCAAGCTTGGCGTAGCGCACGAAGCGGTTCTGTTGTTTCTTCTTGCGCCGTTTCTTTCGTTTTCGCTTTGGCGCCGTTAACGCCATAACCGCCCCCGGGCTTTAGTCGTTCTTGAACACGTCCTTGCGCACATGCATCGCCACCAGCATGTGTGGCACGTCCACCACTTCAGCGATTTTGAGGTCGCAGGCGAGTGAACACAGCATGTAAGCATCAGCGCGGGACAACTCATGCTCCGCAACCAGATAATCAATCATGTACCGTGTCGCCTTTTTCGCCGCCTCGTCGATGGTCGTGGCGAAGCCGGTCGTTGCGTAATAGTCATCGGTTTCATATTGCGGTTCGGGAATCGGCCGCACGCCTTTTAACACCTCAATGCGATAGACGACGCGCATGGGAGCCTCGACCGCCGTACCTGCAACCTCGCCGTGCCCCTGCACCGCGTGCGTGTCGCCGACGGAAAACAGCGCGCCCTCAACAAACACAGGGAAATAGACCACTGTCCCCACGGTCATGTTCGGATCGTCCATATTGCCGCCATTGGCGCGCGGCGGGATGGTCGACAGCATTTCATCCGTATCAGGCGCAACGCCCATGACGCCCGGAAACGGCGCCAGGGGTATCTCGATGCCGTCGCTGAAGACGACAATATTTCTTTCCTTGTCGAGGCTATAGGTCTTGATCGCCGCCGCGTCTTCTTCGCCTGCGAGAAAACCGAAATCCGGCGTCACGCCCGTCCAGCCCCAGTCGCCGGGTTCGAGCTCAAGCAGCGTTACTTTCAGAACGTCGCCGGGCTCGGCGCCTTCGACGTAAACTGGCCCTGTCAGCGCATGGATCAAATCCCAGTCGATGTTGTTGAGATCATCCATTGTCGAGCCGGGCGCCAGCTGCCCGCCGGTGGCCTCTTCTGTGTAGGCTTCGATGACCGAGCCCGACGGCACGCGCAACACAGGCTCAATTGCACGGCTGAACTTGTTATGACCCTGATCAGGATGCAGAACATAGTCTGGCTCGATGTTCGTTTCCTGGGAAGAAACAACGATTGTCGATTCCGGCTCTGCGCTGCACGCGCCCAGAAACGACAACGCAGCAACGATAATAATTTTTTTCATCGGGCGCCTCTCTTAAAAGAAAAGGGCGGCGCGAACGCCGCCCCTTGTCATCCATCATGCGATTTTCGCCCTATTTTATCAAGGATAGCGCAACAGCCGACACGACCCAGCCCACAAGCAAATGCGAAGCATCCACTACCAGCAATGTCTGGCTATGCGCCATGCCGTAAAGGTAGCCATAATGAGCGAAAGGCAGCGCAATGAAAAACCACAAAATCAGCACCGTCTTGACAGCATCGCTCAGCGAGGAAACGCCCTTCCATTTCAGGACCAGACCGATGCCTATGACTTGCAAGACGGTGATGACGAAACCGCCAGCCATCCAGATCGCGTGATTGCCGCCGGCTTCCATGTCTGCTTCGGTGACGCCCATCGCCGCCATCCATGCGTCCATGAAAATGACGCCGTACCACAACCACCCGACGAGATAGAACGCCACAGAACCTGCAAGAACGCCTAACAAATTGAGACCAAGGATCTTCGGCATTTCAGCCTCCCTATCCATTTATGAGGAAGGCGGATCATACAGCGCGCCGCACATAACGGGCAACGGCGTTTTACTTCGTCAAAACGGCGGTTTTACAGGGGAACAAAAAGATTTCACGAGAGAGCCTGACCGTTTCAAATATTAACGTTCTCATTTGTCAATTATTGATGGGGCTGCAAATACGCTATAAATGCAGACCGAGGTGTTACACATCTAGCGCGACTGGAACAGGATTGCATTTAAAGAGGGGAATCTTCGCCGGTGCAACAGCGCTGACCGTTAGTGCGGCGTTTGCCGCGCTCGAAACGGACCGTTTTGAAAAAGCGTATGAACGGCTTCGCGCTAACACCTCTTATCAATTCGACTTTACCGAAACCCCGCCGCCGCCGGAACCGCCCGGCTGGCTGGACGCCATTGCTGAATTGATTGCTTCCGTGTTGCGCATTCTAGCGCCGCTCTTTGAATTGATTTTCTGGCTGGGCCTTGGCCTGATCGCTGCCGGCGCACTCTTCTTGATAGGCCGCGAGGCATATCGCTTCGCCAATCGCGAACGGCAAGAACTGTCGCCGGACTCAGCCGAAACGGCATACAAACCGGCGCCGGAACTGGCGCGTGCGCTGCTTGAAGAGGCGGACCGTCTCGCAGCTCAAGGCCGTTATGGGGAGGCGGTTCACGTTCTGCTCTTTAAGAGCATTGAGGACATTCAGCTTCACCGGCCCAATCGCGTGAAGATCGCCATGACCTCTCGCGAGATTGCGCGCATGCCCATCCTGACGGTCCCGGCGGCGCAATCATTTGCGCGCATCGCCGCGGCGGTCGAGGCCTGCCGCTTTGCCGGCTCGGCGTTAGGAGAAGAAGTCTTCGCCGACTGCCGCACGGCCTATCTCAACTTCGCAAATGCGGAGGAGTGGGCGTGAGCGGGCAAAAAACCGGCGCATTTTCAAAACGAACCGCGCTTGTCATTATTCTGGTTGGCGTTTTCACGTTCAGTGCGTTCATCGTGCTCTCAGCCTATGCGCCGAAACTGCGCGAGGGAACCGATGGCGGCACGCACGCTCTGTCAAAAGGCGCAACAGGGTTTGCTTTCATTGCCGAATTGCTGAAACGCTCGGGCGTAGAGACGCTTGCGCCGCGTGGCGCGATTTTCGATGCAACCGACGGCGTACTCGTTTATACGCCGCGCGAGTTCGATGCGCTTGAAAAAAACGGAGCGCTCGACCCGTATCAGATTACGGTCATCGTCGCGCCGAAATGGTCAACGGTAAACGATCCGCCGCCGCGAGGCTGGGTGCGCAAACTGAACACCAAACAGCCGCGGGACCTTTCGTTTGAATTCGAGGGCGAAAAATTTTCCGTTTCTTTTTCGCGCATTCCTGGAACCACCAATGTTACGCTTCAGGCCGTTGACTCATATGGCGGCGTCATTCTCGAACCGGTCGGTTCCGCCGCCATTGGCGAAATCGACCGCCTGCAATATCTTCCGCAAAATGATGCGCTTGAACCGATGATCGCAGCAAATGGCGGACAGACGCTGATTGCGAAACTAAAAGACGCGCCGGTTTACATCATCTCCGATCCGGATCTTGCGAACACGCACGGCCTCACTGATGAAGCGCGCGCTCGCTTGGCGGCGGAATTCTTCAATTATGCCCGCGCCGGCGGGCCAGTGATCTTCGATCTCACGCTGCACGGCATCGAGCGCACGCGAAATGTCGTGCGCCTGATGCTGGAGCCACCGTTTCTCGCCGCAACGCTTTGCGTTCTGCTGGCGACTTTGCTTCTGGCGCTGAAAGCCGCCGCCCGGTTTGGACCTGCCCGGTCGTCAGCGCGCGCGTTTGAAGCAGGAAAGTCCGCCCTTGCTGACAATTCAGCTGCGCTCGTCCGCATGGCGCGGCGTGAGACTGCATTTGGCGGTAGATATGCGGAACTGACCCGGCGGCGCATTGCAGAGGCTATCGGCGCGCCGAAAAATATCTCGCACCACGACCTCGACAGGCTTGTCAAAAAGATCGCCAAAAACGACCAGGACTTCGAAACCCTCGCTGAACGGCTCAAATCATCGGACAATTCGGCCTACTTCGTGAAAACGGCCAAGCGTCTTTACCAGATCAAAAAGGAGATCGTCCGTGAACCTCACTGACGTCGCATCGATCGCAGAAAAAATCCGCACGGAAATTTCGAAAGCCGTCATCGGTCAGACGGACACAATCGACCTGATGCTGACGGCGCTGTTTTCCGGCGGGCATGTTCTGCTGGAAGGCCCGCCCGGAACTGCGAAGACGTTTCTCGCCCGCAGTTTCGCCGCCGCCCTGCATCTTGATTTCAACCGCATCCAGTTCACCCCGGAC
This sequence comes from Parvularculaceae bacterium UBA4496, assembly GCA_002388885.1. Classification (GTDB taxonomy): domain Bacteria; phylum Pseudomonadota; class Alphaproteobacteria; order Caulobacterales; family Parvularculaceae; genus Hyphococcus. The sequence continues at coordinate 5,561 of DGNI01000020.1, forward strand.
CTGATGCCGGGTGACGTCATTGGCTCTAATATTTTTGATTTCCGCGCGAGCGCGTTTCAGTTGACCAAAGGGCCGGTTTTTACCGAACTTCTCCTCGCCGACGAAATCAACCGCACGCCGCCGAAAACACAAGCTGCGCTTTTGGAAGCAATGCAGGAGCGATCCGTCACCATCGACGGCAAAACGCATACGTTGAGCCCACGCTTTACGGTTGTCGCGACTCAGAACCCGATCGAGCAACAGGGCACCTACCCCCTGCCCGAGGCGCAACTCGACCGGTTCTTGTTCAAACACATTCTCGATTATCCAAGCGTTGAGGATGAAACAAAAATCGTCGTTGCGCACGGAGCGAGCGCCGCCGGCGAAGGCCCGGAAACCTACGGCGTGGCGCAAGCCGCCGCGCGCGATGAAATTGACGCGGCAGTGAATCTTGTCGCAAGCGTTCGCGCTTCCGACGACATTACGGCTTATGTAGTGCGTTTGATCCGCGCGACACGAGAGGCCGCGGCGTTTTCGGTTGGCGCCAGCCCGCGCGCCGCCGCCATGCTCGCCGCCGCATCGCGCGCACGCGCAGCACTCGAAGGCCGCGACTATGTCATACCCGATGACGTAAAAGCGCTGGCGCAGCCAGCGTTGCGTCACCGCGTTATTCTTTCGCCGACCGCCGAGATCGAAGGCCGCGACGCCGACGATGCCGTCGCGGAACTGATCGAACAGGTCGAAGCGCCGAGGTGATAGCTTTTTTATGCTGATCTACCCTACAGCAAGGGCGGCGGGACTGGCGGCGTTCGGCGCCGTCCTTGCACTTTTCCTGACGGCGCTGGCGCCGGGGCTGTGGAGCATCGGCCTCGGCTGGCTTGCGCTTGTGGTTGGCTTAATCGCCGCCGATGCGGCAATCTCGCCATGGCCGTCTGCCGTGCGTACTGACGCGGCGCTGCCCGGCGCCATGCAGGTCGGCCGCAAGGATACAGTATCGGTTCCTGTTTCCATTCCAGGGCGTTTTCAAAACATTGAAAGCCGGCTCGAGACCGATGCTTTCATCGAAACCGAATCCGGCCCCCTGCTGCATTCATTTTCACTGACGCCGAAACGCCGCGGAGTCGGAAAATTCGTTCGCTTCTGGCTGCGCTGGCAAGGTCCTCTCGGCCTTGTTTACAAACAACGCACGGACGAGCTTGATCAGGACGTCACGATCACATCCGACACGCGCGCCGTTGAACGCGAAGCCATCAATCTCCTGACGCGCGAAAATATCTTCGGCGTGAAAACACAGGTCGAGCGCGGCGAAGGCGCAGAATTCGATTCGCTGCGCGAGTTTCAGGCTGGCATGGATACGCGCGCCATCGACTGGAAACAGACGGCGCGCCACCGCGAGCTTTTGACCCGTGAATACCGCAACGAGCGCAATCACTCCGTCATCTTCGCCATCGACACCGGGCGGCTGATGAGCGAGCCCGTTGAAAACGATATTTCCCGGCTTGACCATGCGCTCAACGCTTCCCTGTTGATGACCTATGTGAGCCTCAAATTCGGCGACCGTGTCGGCTATTTTGCATTCGATGCGCGGCCATCGCTGAAGACCGGCGTCGTTTCCGGCCCGCGCGCTTTTACATTGTTGCAAAGACTTACTGCCGGCATCGATTATTCAGCGGAAGAAACAAACTACACGCTCGGCCTCACAACGCTATCCGGCCATCTCGACCGGCGCTCACTGATCGTGATGTTCACCGACTTTGCCGACTCAACAAGCGCGGAACTGATGCTCGCCAACATCGCGCCGCTAATGAAACGCCACCTGGTCCTGTTCATCGCCTTTCGCGATCCGGAGCTTGAACGACTTATCAACCANNAACCGGAAACGCCCGATGATGTGACGCGCGCGGTCATCGCCGACACGCTGCAGCGCGAACGCGACCTCGTGATTTCGAAACTCCAGCGCATGGGCGCGCTGATCGTCGATGCGCCATCGGATAAAATCGGCGCCGGGCTCATCAACCAGTATCTTAAAGTCAAAAAGCGTACCCTGTTATGACAGAAACGCCGGAAGACATCCTTCTGAGCAGCCGGCGCTTCCGCGTTGAACGTGAAGCGGACTGGCGCCGGCTTGAAGACCTCCTCGAGCGGGTGGCGTCGCGCTCCGCTCGTGCACTGACCGACGAGGAAATGCTGGAGCTTCCCCGCGCCTATCGGGCGACGCTATCGTCTTTGTCGGTGGCCCGCGCCACCTCGCTCGACCAGAGCATGATCGATTATCTCGAAAGCCTTTCGACCCGCGCCTATTATTTCATTTACGGCTCACGCTCGACCATGAGCGAGCGGATCACTGCGTTTTTCAAATATGGCTGGCCCGCCGCCGTGCGTGCAATTTGGCGGGAAACGCTGATCTCCGCCGCCATCACCGTCGCGGCGGCCATCGTCGCCTTTGTTCTGGTGATGAGCGACCCAGACTGGTTCTATTCGTTCATGCCGGAAATGTTCAGCGACGGCCGCGATCCCGCCGCCTCAACGGAAGAACTGCGCCGCACGCTTTATCATGAGGGTGATGAGTCTGGGCTTTCGGTGTTCGCCACCTTTTTATTCACGCATAACGCAAGGGTTGCACTGTTCGCCTTCGCCCTCGGCTTCGCTTTTTGTCTGCCAACGATATTCCTGCTCGCCTATAACGGTTTCATCCTCGGCGCATTCGTGGCGCTGTTTGCAAGCCGCGGGCTTGGATACGAACTCGGCGGCTGGCTGCTGATCCATGGCGCGACGGAATTGTTCGCCATCATCATCGCCGGCGCGGCGGGCCTCAAGATCGGCTGGGCGCTCGCCAATCCCGGCGAACTCACCCGCCTGGGCGCGGCGGCCGAAGCGACACGAAAAGTATCGCTCGCCGTGATCGGCGTCGTCGTGATGCTTTTTATCGCCGGATTGCTGGAAGGCTTCGGACGCCAGCTCATTACCAGTGACGCGCTGCGCTATCTGATCGCCGCGACGACCGGCGGCTTCTGGATCGCCTATTTCTACATGACCGGCAGGCGGGAAGCGCCATGACTGTTGAGCCCGCTCCGGCCTACACGCCGGCGAAACAGAAGCTTGAGCGCAGCCTTGTAACACCTGAAGGCGTTGATTTGCGCATCCGGCTTGCCGACGCCGGCGAACGGGCCGGCGCCTTTTGTCTCGATATCGCGATCATCGTCGCGGTCCTGATCAGCGTCACAGTAGTGAGCGCGCTCACCGGCATTTCTACCGGCTCGGCGGAATTTGTCGGCGTTATCTGGCTGCTCGCGTTTTTTATCCTGCGCGTCTTCTATTTCACGATCTTTGAAATGGGCGCGAGGGCCGCAACGCCGGGCAAGCGTATGCTCGGCATTCGCGTCGCCGCGCGCAATGGCGGACGCCTTACCGGTGAAGCAATCTTCGCACGCAACGCGACGCGCGAGATCGAAGTCTTCCTGCCGCTCGGGTTTCTTGCGTCGCAGGGCATGGATAATCTTGACGGCTTGATCATTCTCGCCGGATTTTTATGGAGCGGAATTTTCGCATTCTTTCCACTGTTCAACCGCGACCGGTTACGGCCCGGAGATGTCATCGCCGGCACATGGGTCGTAAAGGCGCCGAAAAGAAAGCTCCAAAAAGATATCGCTGACGACGGCGAAAAGGCGCTGTCGAATTTCCAGTTCACGCAGAGTGAAATCGACGCCTATGGCGTTCATGAACTGCATGTGCTCGAAGGTGTTTTGCGCTCGCGCGACACAGACACAATGAAACAGGTCGCTGCACAGATTCGCAAAAAAATAGGCCGCCCGCCTTCGGATCACGAAGCGGACGACCAATTCCTTGACGCCTATTATACCGCCTTGCGCAAGAAACTTGAAACGAAGCTGCTTTATGGCGTTCGCCGCAAGGACAAGTTCGACAAGGGTTAGAGCTTATTCGAAAACTTTTGCGAGGGCTTCCGCGCCGACGCCTTCTTTCGACTTGCGCAGCTCAAAATAGATCGCCGAAACGCCGGCTGCGCTCACGATGGCGGTTAAAACAGTTGCGATCACGTTGAAAACAACAGCGATGATTGACGCTGAACCGGCGCCAATAGCGCCGGACTGGCCGGCTGAATATCCAGCAGCGCCGACCGGCAGCATCACCAGCATGCTGATTACGGTTGCGAGAATGATATAAATTACGAACAGGCCGAATATCTTCCAGCGATTATTCCTAGTCAGGTCGCGGCTCCGCCCAAAAGACTCCGTAATGCCGGTGTTTTCGACAACGCGGGCCGGAAGTGCGACAATCCACATAATCGACAGTATGATCCCCGGCACAATCAGCAAAACCATACCCAGCATAATACCGAGAGACATCAAGAGTGCGATAACGACAAGCGGAACCATGTGTTTCAGACCGGTTGATAAGCATGCGTTGAAGCTTGCTCTCCCGCCATTAAAATCGGTCACCGCGCCGTGTACGAGCGCGCCTTGAAGCACGTAAGCAGCCGCAAGGTTGACCAATATCGCCAGACCCCACAAAACCCATCCACCCGGTCCGGACGACATCAAGCTGTATTGAGCCAGGCCGAAGACCAGGGTCGGAATGCCCACAAGTACGGCGGATAACAAAAAGAAAGTTACGAAGTTGCGGGAAATCGCGCCGAAAGTGCGATTAACAACGTCGCCGATCTGAAAGTCCATGACAAAGCCCCTTGTTATTTTTGCCTTTTCGCAAACACCGGACGCATTACATTCGCAGGTCAGTAAACGCGCGTTTGCGGATTTTGCAAAGATTTGGGCTAAATGCCTGATTTATTTTGGCGTCTTCAATCAAGCGGAAAAGGCGCCGAAGGAACGGAACCGTTCGGCTATGGGCGTGTAATCGGTCGGCTGCCCGTCATAAAGAAGGTCGTCCGCTTCAAACTTGATCCAGGGTTGCGCGCTTTTCACCCAGATATGCGCCGCTGGCCGCACCCAGCTTTTTTCGTCGAACGTGCCGGCGCGCAGCGAAAGAACGCCGATTGAGGGCGTCTGCCCGTTGCAGATGCGCCCGCCGCAATCGCTGCAGTAAAGTCCGTAGCGTTGCGTTTCGGAGTCGGCCGTCCATTCGACTTTTGCCGGTTCGCCCTCGATAAATGAAAATGTATTCTCCACGATCGCCGTCGACAGGACGAATGCGCTGCCAGTCTGTTTCTGACAGTTCGTGCAGTGACAGGCGTAAAGCATCAGCGGCGGCGCAGAGAGTTCAAATCGAAGTTTGTCGCACTGGCACCCGCCTTTGAGGGGCATGCTGACCTTTTTGCGATGCACCATATTATTATCCCGCTTGTTTCTTTTCCCGCTGTTTGTTACCGGCTTCTGGTGAAGAGATTATCATGCTTCAAACAATCTACGAAGGGAGAGGCTATCATGATCCTTTTGTTTTCAAGACTTATTCTGACATCGATGCTCGCGATTTTGCTGGCCGGCGCTTGCAGTTCTCAGAGCGAAAGCGCTGAAGCCAATGGAAACGAAGCGCTTGTCAATGAAGCGTTGTCGGCTGCGCCGCCCGCCATCGCTGCGATCGCAAGCGTTAAAAACTGGAACGGCGAAACGTTGAAAGAAGGGTCCGACGAATGGGTTTGCTACCCTTCGATGCCGGACCGTGAGGGCGTGTGCCCGATGTGTCTCGACAAGCCATGGCAGGCGTGGCTCGCCGCCTTCGCAGAAGGCGAGACGCCACCTTCCGGCGTGTTAGGCGTTTCCTATATGCTGCGGGGCGACTGCGCCGTTTCGAATCTCGACCCGATGGCGATGGAGAAGACGGAGGATAATGAATGGGTGCATGAAGGACCGCACATCATGCTGCTGGCGGCGGATCCGGAAACGCTCAATGAATATCCGCACGATCATGAATCGGGCGCGCCCTATGTAATGTGGCGAGACACGCCATATGCCCACATCATGGTTCCGCTGGGATCGTCAGAAGAATAGTCAGGCGGTTTGATAATCCACAACACCCGCGCCTTTGCTGCGGCCTTGCGGGCTATTCAGCCACGCCTCGCAGCAGGCTTTCGAAAGCGTTCGAACGCGCAGGATGTAAGACTGCCGCTCCGTGGCGGAAATAACACCGCGCGCGTCAAGAAGGTTGAAAATGTGCGAGGCTTTCACGCATTGTTCATAAGCCGGCAAGGGATACGCCTTTCCCGCCGCCTCGCCTGCTTCGATAATCGCCGCGCAAGCCTCTTCCGCTTCCTTGAATTGACGGAACAGAACCTCAGTATTCGCAAGCTCAAAATTATAGGCCGACTGCTCGACTTCGTTCTGGTGAAAGACGTCCCCGTAAGTGAACGGCGTTCCGTCCGGCTTCGCGCCGCCGTACACTAGATCGAAGCCATTATCGACGCCTTGCACATACATGGCGAGGCGTTCGAGCCCATAGGTAATTTCGCCTGTCACCGGCTTGCAATCGAAATCCGCCGACCTGCTGGAAGTAAGTGAACTGCGTCACTTCCATGCCGTCGCACCAGACCTCCCAGCCGAGCCCCCAGGCGCCGAGCGTCGGGCTTTCCCAGTCATCTTCGACGAATCTTATGTCGTGTACGGAGCGGTCGACGCCGATAGCGTCAAGGCTCCCGAGATAAAGCTCCTGAATATTTTCCGGGCTCGGCTTCAACACCACCTGAAACTGATAGTAATGCTGGAAGCGGTTGGGGTTCGCACCATAGCGTCCGTCGGTAGGGCGCCGGCAGGGTTGAACATAGGCCGCGTTCCACGGCTTCGGCCCCAGTGAACGCAGGGTCGTCGCCGGATGAAACGTCCCCGCCCCCATCTCCATGTCATAGGGCTGGAGAATGACGCAGCCATTCGCCGCCCAGTAATTCTGGAGCGTTAAGATGAGATCCTGAAAAGTCGATGCTTTATTGTCTTTCATAGCGCCGCGGACGCTAGGCGGGGTCCGTGTGAGCGTCAAGCTTCATAAGAGCGGTCAAACGCCGCTTTAGCGGGGCGGGCGCGTTCCCTGCAGATCGGCAGTTCCCTGCGCATGCGGTTCGCGAAATCACGAAGACAGATCTCTTCGCGAGAAATCGGGCCCGGTTCATATTCACCGCTGGCGAGCCCGGCCTGCGTGCGCTCGATCACGTCCTTGTCTTCCAGATTGACGGTGCGATTTATCCGCCAATTGAGATAGCGCGCGGCGCGCATCTCCCGGCGCGCATCCGGCAGCGCGTATGAGATTTCGCGCAAGAGCGTCCGGTCCGGGGTCAGCGGAATGAACTGCATGAAATCAATCTGATCGGGATAGATATCGAAGGCGAGATTTGGCCACAGCTTCAGATAAAGCCAGTGGCGCCGGCGCGACTTAGGCAGGTGCTCGGCATCGGGCAGAATTTTTCTATAGGCTTGCGCTGAGAGCAGTTGGCATGGCAATGCTTCAATGCTCGATTCTATGCGATAGGCGTCGCCGTCAATCTTCAGCGTATAGGTATCGCCGACGAGACCGTTCAGGCCGTCATGGATGACCGGAAGGTGCAGCTTGTCGACATAATTTTCCGTCGCGATTTTCCAGTTGACCCGGCGTTCCCGCAACGTGATGCGTCCGAGCGCACGCATGTCGCGCGTTTTGTAGATTTCAAATTCCTCACGCAAGGGCGCGGTAAATTCATCGAAAGACGGCCCGTGCGGCCCGGTTCTGACAAAATAAAACCCGCCGCATTCGCCAATCTCTACCGGGGCCAGGCCATAATCGCTTTTTTTAAACGTGTCGTAACCGCCCTGTTGCGGCACGCCGACCAAACGACCTTCAAGATCATAGCTCCATGCGTGGTAAGGACAGACAATACGCGACGAACATTTGCCGAAGGATTCATCGAGCAGTCTTGCGGCTCTGTGCCGGCAAACATTTTTAAAAGCCCGCACAGCGCCGTCATCGCCCCTCACAATCATCAACAGCGCGCCCATAAAATTCAGCGTCGCATAAGCGCCCCGCTCTGCAAGGTCGCTATCATGACAGATAATCTGCCAGCTCGACGCAAAAATCTTTTCACGTTCAAGCACGAAAAATTCAGGGTCGACATATGTCCACGCCGGCAGGCCAGTTTCGATGTCCGTGGTGTTCGTCATTCAGGATCGGGCTTCTGTCGCTTGGTCCAATAGAACACTGGCAAACCCGCCGCCATCAAGAGCCCACCCCATAATAGCGTCGCAACGCCTGCGCCAATCATGGCGATCAGGGAGTATATGATGGCGATCAATGCGACCGCCGCCCAGCCTTTCGCGCTGCGAAAAGAGGTTTTGAACTCAGCCAAAGCTGAAACCAGATAAGGCGTAAGCGTGCCGAGCGTCGACATGGTGATCAGGAAAGTGAAAGCGGCGACGAGGCCATCGCGATAGTTCAGTGCGATGAACGCAATGGAGAGAGCCGAAGAAATAATCAGCGCTAGCGCCGGTGCATGCCCGGCGTTGCGGCGTGCAAGCGCTTTGGGCGCAAGCCCGTCGCGCGCCACCGCCATAGGCATCTGTCCACTCATGAGAATGTTGCCGTTTGCAGCGCCGGCGGTTGAGATCATTGCGCCGATGGCAATCAACGGCGCGCCGATGGCGCCGAGCGGATAAGCTGCATCGGCGAACGGCGCCGTTGATCCGGCAAGGGTTTCCACCGGCAACAGAAACATCACTGCCGCCGTCGCCGCGATGTAGATGGCGGCGACAAAGATCGTTCCGGTCACGACAGCGCGCGGCATGGTGCGTTTGGGATCAACGACATCTCCGGCGGGGATGACCGCGCACTCGAGCCCGAGAAACGCCCACATGGTGAGCAGCGCCGTAGCTGCAAGCGCTTTACCGACAGGCAATTCCGATGGATTAAATGGTGGGATATTATCAGGCGAGCCGGCGATGACGCCAACGGCGATTATGACAACCAGCGGAATCAATTTCAGTATCGTCATTACGAGTTGGACGGACGCCGCTTGCGCGACGCCTTTGAGATTAACAGCCGTCAACAGAACGATGAGGCCGGCGGCGACTGCGCCCTGTATTAGAACATTCGAGCCGAGTACCGGAACAAGCGCGCCCGCATAACCGGCAAAGGCGACGGCGATTGCGGTGGTCGCGAAGACAACGCCGAGCCAATAGCCCCAAGCCACGAGAAAGCCGACAAGATCACCGAACGCTTCATGCGCGTAGACATAAGGACCGCCGGCGCGTTCAGTCCGCCCCGCCAGACGCCCAAGGCTGAGCGCGATAAAAATCGCGCCGAGACTGGTCAGTAGCCAGCCGAGAAAGCTGACGCCCCCATAAGGCGCCAATGTCGCGGGGAGAAGGAACACGCCGGAGCCGATCATCACGCCCACGGCCATGGCCCAGCATTTCCAAAAGCCGATAGCGCGCTTCGGCGCCGCAGTGCTGTCATTTTTCATTAATCGACATTCCGCCGCGCCGCGGGCGGCGTCAAGCAAACACTGCGGAATTGACGGCCTGCCCTGTTTCATGATTGATCGCGCCATGACCATCATCGACATCACGCCTTCAGTCAGCGCCCGTACCCCGATGTTTCCGGGCGATACGATTTTTAGCGCAACGCGGAGTTGGGAAATCAGCGGCGAGTGCCCGGTGAATGTCTCGGAAGTGGTGATGTCAACCCACACCGGCGCCCATGCCGATGCGCCGCTGCATTACGACGCCAAAGGCAAACCCATCGATCAGGTGGATGTATCCGCTTACATTGGGCCGTGCGCTGTTGTTCATGTCATTGACGGCGCGCCAACAGTTACGCGCGAAGTTCTTTCGGCTGCTTTGGACAACATCAGCGCTGTGGCGCCCGAACGCGTACTTGTAAGAACATATGATAGACTGCCTGACCTGTGGGACGAAAACTTCACCGCCATCGGCGCCGATGCGATCGATTGGCTCGCGGAACAGGGCTGCCGCCTGATCGGCGTCGATACGCCGTCGCTCGATCCGGCGACGTCAAAGTCCATGGATGCGCACAACGCCGTCAACCGCGCCGACATGCGTATTCTCGAAGGGCTTCGTCTTGATGACGTTGCGCCGGGCGTATACGAACTGATCGCCCCGCCGTTAAAACTCGAAGGCCTCGACGCCGCGCCCGTGCGTGCGCTTTTAAGAACACTGCCATGACCGTCAAATCCCGACATGACGCCGAAGCGCTAGACGCCGCCGACCCGCTGGCGCCGCTGCGCGATCAATTCGATTTACCCGAAGGCGTCATTTATCTCGACGGCAATTCGCTAGGGCCGCCGCCGCGCGCGGCGTTGAAGCGTATCTCCGAAACGGCGAAAGATCACTGGGGCCGCGATCTCATCAAGTCCTGGAACACAGCCGGATGGATTGACCTGCCGAAACGCTGCGGCGCGAAGATCGCTGCGCTGATCGGCGCGGACGGTGATGACGTCATAGTCTGCGATTCAACTTCAGTGAATATTTTCAAACTCGCCAGCGCGCTGATCAAGGGACGCGGCGGCGCTCTCGCCTATGAACATGACGAGTTTCCGACGGACGGTTACATCTTGCAGGGGCTCGCGGCCATGTCCGGCGCGGCGCTGCTGGAGCTGAACAGGCCGTCGCCAGAAACCGCATTCGCCGACAATGTCTCGGTGCTGATCAAAAGCGCCGTTCATTATAAAACCGCGGTCATTGCAGATATTCCGGCGTGGGAGCGCGCCGCTGAAAAAGCCGGGGCCGTCATCGTCTGGGATTTAAGTCATGCGGGCGGCGTCATTGATTTGAATTTGAAAGCCGACGGCGCGCGTTACGCTGTCGGCTGCGGATACAAGTACCTCAATGGCGGGCCCGGCGCTCCGGCCTACGTCTATGTCGAGCACGACGCCGCCAACAGACTGGCGCAACCCCTGTCGGGGTGGATGGGCCATGCGCGCGCCTTCGAGTTTGCGGGAGACTACNNCTTCGCCTGCGGCACCCCGCCGATCCTTTCGATGGCTTCGCTTGATGCGGCGCTTGAGGTTTATGACGGCGTTGACATGAGCGCGGTTGAGCGCAAGGCGAAAGCACTGGGCGACATCTTTTTGGCGCGTGCGCAACGCCTCGGACTTGATACCGTATCGCCCGGCATTGATGAACGGCGCGGCGGCCATGTCAGTCTCAAATTCGCGGACGGTTACGCCGTCGTACAGGCGCTGATCGCCCGCGGCGTTATCGGCGACTTCAGAACGCCGGACCTCATGCGTTTCGGTTTTGCGCCGCTTTATCTTCGTTATGCTGACATTTGGGACGCTGCCGATGCGCTTGAAGACATCATCAAATCGGAAAGCTGGCGAAGCCCCGAATTCGCCACAAGAAAAGCCGTGATCTAAAGCTTGTTCATGGCCGCAACGATGCGGTTCGATTCCTCGATTGGCGGCGGCGCGTTGAGCGCGTCCTGAAAATACCGTCGTGCAACGCTCTTTTCGCCCGCTTCGATGGCGATCAGCGCGCGGCCGACATGCGCCTCGTAATTGTCGGGCGTGTATTCCAGAAGCCGCGCCAGTATCTGATCCGCCTCGCCCGCGTTTCCTGAGGCCGCCTCGCACAGGCCCACATTCACCATATCGTCGAGCGCCCATGGGTCAGCCTGCAGCGTTGCCTTGGAGGACGCGCAGAACCCCGGCGTCAGATTCTTGTCGAGCAATGTTCTTACGCTTGCCGCGTAATCAAATGTGTCCTTTTGGACGACTGGTAACGGCGTCTCCGCACGGATCGCCGGTTTTGACGCCGCCGGCGGCGGATCAACCGGCCGAACGGAGGCGAGCTGCGCTCCCTTGGGGGGCTCAAGCCGCTCAGGGGGACCGAGCCGCGCAAAACGCGACAGCCGGTCCGGCGCGCTTTCGCGCAGGTCCGGCTTCACGACAGTCTCCGCCGGCGCAAGCGTCGGCGTTTCAATACTTGCCGCCCTCGGGCGCGCATCAGCAAAGAAAATATCAACGCAGGTCGCCGCGCGTTCCCTGATCCGGCAGGGCTTGGCGTTTGCGTATTCGATCAGCCGGCTCGGGCGGACAATCATCAAACTTCCCTCCGCATCATGACGGATTGAAAAGCCTTCGATGTTTTCGCTGCGGTCAGTGAGATCGAGCGCCATCTCCGCATCGACGCCTGGGAGAAAAAACGTATCGTCACTGCGCTTTTCGAGGGTACACGGCCCCTCGCAGATCAGCGCGATCCGGGTCTGCAAATCACGCTCGCCCACCTGCACGTCTTCGAGCCCCGACACGGCATGCGCGGGTGCGGACAGAACGGCTGCGCCTGCAGCCGTCAGCGTGATGAATGCGCGCCGAATAAAAGCGGTCATGAAACGAATAAGCCCGGAAACGACCTGGCTTTTTCTCCAGAGTCGGGGCCTCGGGTCAATGGCGGCGAATCACCGCTCCAAAAGCGACGGGCGCCGCAGAAGCAGCGCCCGTCATTCGTCCCGTCGCCTTCAAAACTACCAGGTTCTGTAAACCCGCCGGCTGCCCGGACGGATATAGCCGTAGCCCCAGGCGTCGTAGCAAAGCAGCGCGACTTCTTCATAGCGCCGCCCGCGGCGATAAAATGTCTGCGAAACCACGTCGCAATCGTCGAGATAACGGTCCGGATACAAGTCCCAGCCGAAACTCACGAAAAGCCAGCCGAACGGGTCATAGCCATTGCGATAGTGAAAGATCGAGTGGGNNTGAGCACCAGTAACCATGTCCGCTCCGCGGACCGTGACCATGGCTGAAGCTCCGCCCGCCATAGCGCACGCGCGGATGGCTGTACTTTGAGCCAATGCGATGACGCCGGCGATCCGCTCTGCGTTGGTCGCGCCGTCCGTCACGATAAGCGTCCCGCCGTCCGCTACGATCCCGGGCGCGCTGGTCGCGCCGGCCATTGCGGTAAGCATCGCGGCGTCCGCTGCG
>DGNI01000045.1:0-154 GCA_002388885.1 Parvularculaceae bacterium UBA4496
TCGACCAGTGGGGCGTCGAGCTTGGCAAGACGCTGGCCAAGGCGATCCTGCCTGAAATTGCAAAACCGGGCGAGGAAAAACCTGCGGCAACGGCGCATGATGCATCGACCAATGGTCTCATTGACCGCATCAATCAATTGCGCGGCGTAAAAAG
>DGNI01000045.1:253-1225 GCA_002388885.1 Parvularculaceae bacterium UBA4496
TTTGTGCTGACCTTCACGCCGGCTGAAAATTTCAAGATCGTTTCGGGCGAGGACAAACTTACCGAATATCTGTTCAACAAAAAGCAGATACGCCATCTTTTCTGCTCCGCCTGCGGCGTTCAGCCCTTCGGCATGGGCAAGCACCCGGACGGCGGGGAGATGGCGGCGGTGAATTTGCGCTGTGTCGAGAATGTGGATTTGTCCGCGCTTCAGCCGCAACAGGTGGACGGAAAGAGTTTTTAAAAATGCTTGTTCGAAGGATCGGTGCATTCATCGCGGTTGCATTTGCTTTGGCAGCGTCTGCAGGCGCTCAGGATGCAACCCATGCAAAGATCAAAACATCCATGGGCGACATCGTCATTGAGCTTTACCCGGAAGAAGCGCCGGTCACGGTTGAAAACTTTTTTGGTTACGCGACATCAGGCCACTATGACCGCACGATTTTTCATCGCGTGGTGCATGGCTATGTCATTCAGGGCGGCGGGTATTCGCGATACTATACGGAACGCCCGCCAAACGATCCGATTGCTTACGAAGGCGACAACGGCCTCAAGAATGAGCGCGGAACCATCGCCATGGCGCGCGGCGACGACCCGGCGAGCGCGCAGGCGCAGTGGTTCATCAATTTGGCTGACAACGAAAAACTCGATCACAAGATTGTCGAGGGCTTGCCGCTTTACGGATACGCCGTCTTCGGGCGTGTTGTTGACGGTATCGAGGTCGTTGACGCAATCGGTGCGGTTTCAACCGGGCCCGGCGGGCCGTTTGAATCGGAAGCGCCCATCGACCCGATCATTATAGAACGGGTCGACCCTATTAAATCGCCGGAAAATCAGTAACTATTTCCCGGCGAGTTCTGAAAGTTTCGCTTTGTCGACTGTAAAGCCTTCGGTGATGGTTACGGTTTCACCCGCGGCGACATTGGCGGCTTCTTCATCCGTCATCTGCCGGTCGATGATCACGCGCTCACCC
>DGNI01000045.1:1240-1570 GCA_002388885.1 Parvularculaceae bacterium UBA4496
TGAATTCCTCGTCATCGGTTGCGCGGCTCAGGACGAAGCTGACCTCGTTTTCGCCCTCGTGAACGAACCTGTTCAGCGGCATCGACGTCACCAGCGAACCCCCTTCGCCGCCGGAGAGGAACTCGTTGGGTTTGCCGTTTATCGAGCCCTCGACTTTCACGCCCTCTCCGGAGGCGGTCATGGTCAGGAAAACGCCGTCCGGTACGGGACCGCCGCAACCGAACAGCGCCAGCGCGCCGAGCGCCCATGCGAAATTCAATGGTCTCATTTTCTTCTCCCCTTATCGACGGAAAGTATGGGCCGAAGCGGCGGGCATCTCAACCGGCGGCG
>DGNI01000045.1:1672-1845 GCA_002388885.1 Parvularculaceae bacterium UBA4496
CGCCGAGCGCGAGATGCTGGCGCGCATTAGTGCTGTCTACGAGGCGTGGGGGTTCGACCCGCTGGAAACGCCAGCGTTTGAATATACCGATGCGCTCGGCAAGTTCCTGCCAGATGTGGACCGGCCGAACCAGGGCGTGTTTTCGCTGCAGGATGACGACGAACAGTGGATGA